>JAPOYQ010000443.1 GCA_026706505.1 Gemmatimonadota bacterium | reverse complement strand
CCGAGCTCAGCGAGGCGCGCGCCCAGTCGGACGATTGCTGTCGTTTCGACAGGTCGATGCCGAGGAGCTCGCGGCACAGGTCCTCGAGGCCGTGGCGATCGCTGTAGGTGCGGGTCAGGCGCGAGGCGATCTTCGTGCAGTAGAGCGGCGCCACCGCGACGCCGAGATAGCGATGCAGCACCGCGATGTCGAAGCGCGCGTAGTGGAACAGCTTGAGGACGCCGGGGTCGCCGAGCAGGCGCTTCAGATTGGCCGCCGAGTAGTCAACCGCACCGCTCGCGCCGGCGCGGAACTGGACGAGGTGGCAGGCGCCGTCGCCGGCCGCGAGCTGCACCAGACAGAGCCGGTCGCGATGGGGATTGAGGCCGAGCGTTTCGGTGTCGACGGCGACGGTCGCGCCGAAACCCACGCCATCGGGCAGATCGCCGACATGCAGCGTGGTCGACATGGCTAGGCGACCGGCGCCGGTGGTGCCCAGGAGAAGACTCGAACTTCCACGACCATGAGGTCACTAGCACCTGAAGCTAGCGCGTCTGCCAATTCCGCCACCTGGGCAACCGGCCACGCGATGTGGTTACCGCCGCGTCCCCGCGATGTCAATGCGGCGCCGTCGCCATCTCGTCCCGTCAGCGCGCCCACGCGACGCGGTTGGTTCGCCGCCGGCGCCGGTCTTCAGCCGCAGTGCCGCTGCTCACCGCGAGGTCGCCCGCGCAAAATGCATCCTGCCAGCACTCCAAGAAAGCTCTTGTTCATATCCTCCGTCGCGTAGATCATCTTTGCGAATTTCCAGCGGAAAGACGAACATCGACACCAGTGCTCCTAGGCGCGCCGCCAGACCGGGGCGGCCGCTGGAGCCAGCGTGGGGGATTGACGAAGTGTTCGACATAGGCCTGGAAAGGCGTTGACCAGTCCGTCGAGGACGCAAAGCGCATCGATCCAGTCGACGCGCAGCGCGGCGATGAAGGTCACGGTGCGCCAGTGGCCATGCGGCGCGCGTCTAGCCAGGCGCTTGCCCTTCGGGACCCAAGGACAGAGAAAGCGCTGAGGAGATAGTACGGTGTCACGTTGGACTGGAGACAATCACATCAGGGCCGTGCTCGCAGCTGCCGACGCGTGGCGTGAGAAGTGTTTCCTGAAGGATGGCTCCTTATTCGGTGAAGGGTCAATCTGGACGCTTGTCGCCGTTCGAGACTTGAAACAGCGCTTTACAGAAAATCCAATTGAAGGCACTGATCGCACTTTCTTTGATAAACTAAAGGAACAGCTGGAGGGTGCGCCAGTACAATCACAGCAACTTGCTGCTGAGCTCGTATGGTTTTTGCTTTTGTTTCCAATTCACTCTTCGACAAAACCTGAAACAAAACGTGCGCAGATCACAGATGTGTGGAGTTGGTCCGAAACTGATCTTCCTGAAAGTCCTCACCTGAGAGACGAAGCGCTTATGGGCGTTGGTCATCCCGGAACTGCATATCTCACAAGGCGCTATGCGCAGCTGGCGTTTTTGTTGCAAGTGCTGGACCAATGGAAGGAGCTTTCGGAGATACGTCGAACAGAGATTTTGGCGGAAGAGAGTCCTTGGCAATTTGTAGCATGGCTTGATGAGCTTGACGGGGCGGATAGGCATCCGATTCGCAATGCGATCCTCTATTTTTTGTTTCCCGATGAATTAGAGAGAAACCTCAGTAACGATCATAAGCGACAGATTGTTAGAGCGATTAGACATCGACTGCCAGCAGATTTGCGCCCGACGAACAACAAGCCTCCTTTGATGGCCCTCGATCGCGCCATTCATGTGCTACGCAGGGACTTCGAAGATGAACTCGGGACGAAAGAGCTGGATTTCTATCGACCGCCATTGTATGCACAATGGTTTACCGGACTACGAGAGGCCGCGCGAAATGAAATCGGAAATGGTCTCAAAAAGATATTGAGTGAACATGGTCTTGAACTGAAGCAGTGCGGCAGCAAGAAGAAAACGCTGGAGTCCTGTAAACCAGTTGATGAAGCCAATGGGTTTTGGCGCAACCCTGCCGACGCTACCAATAAACCACTTAGGTGGATAGTTCATTTTGAAGTTGTTGATGATACCGTGATTGCCAGTGTCCCCGAAGAGCACGGCTCAAGACGTATTGCATTTGCCAACACAGCACAAGGTACTAGCGGTGCGGTTACCACTCGAATTGTGCCGGCCATCCGGATCGGGAACCAGAAGTTCGTCTTCTACGAAACTTGGGAATGGCTGCTCCTGCACTGTTTCCTACCTCCGCTATCAGCTGGCTCGTCCGGGCAGCTCTTTGACGAGTTCGACGAGGCCACCGGACGTCTTGTCTACAAGGGAGTCGAGCAATCGTACATTGCTGCTGCGCTGATAGCGCTGAATAACGAGAATGACCTCTTTATCGCGTCAGAGTTATTACGTCCTTTGCGATATTCTGAAGCAACCACGGCTCTGCGTACACTGCTCAATGTAGCGCCAAGGACAATTCAGACTGCGGCGGCCGGTGACAGCCGGAAGAGCGTAGAAGAGGAGGTCGGTAGCGGTGACTAACGAAATTCCCCTCTATCTCGGCCTCGAGAAGAACGAGCGGGAGCGGCTGATCGAAGACGTGAAGGCATCCTTCGCACAAGCTGCCGCCGCGCTGTCGGGCGATAAAGACACAGTTGCGCCTGACGTTGGTTCAGCGAGTACTGAGATTGTGGAAGTTCCTCAATCTTCCGATCTAGTTGGAATCGACCCATCCGTGTATCGGCAGATCAATGGTGCTCTTCGGGCAGATAAACAGCATTTGATGTTTTACGGACCGCCAGGGACTGGGAAGACAACGCTTGCACAGCACGTTGCACGCACTCTTCATAGTGCCTACACGATGATAACGGGATCGGCCGACTGGACCTCTCAGGATGTAATTGGGGGATATCAGCCTGTCGGTGAAGGAAAGGTTCAGTTTATCCCAGGGGTTCTCATTCAAAATTTTGATCGCCCTTTGATTATTGATGAGCTGAATCGGTGCGATATCGATAAGGTGATTGGACCTCTCTTCACAGTTCTATCCGAACAGGAAACGACTCTCCCATATCGTACAGATATATCCGAGGCGGGGAGCGCTGCATACGTGATTCTTCCGAAACCGAAGTCTGATGCGGCGGAACATGAATTCGCCCCGAAACCGGCTTGGCGGATACTGGCGACGATCAATTCGATAGATAAGGCCGCGCTCTATCAAATGAGCTACGCGTTGTCGCGCAGATTCGGCTGGATATATGTAGATGTCCCGGAGAATCTTGAAGATTTCTTGATCGAGGTGATGCGAAAATGGAGCATGATCGGTGTGGAGGAGCAGTCAACGGAACAGGTTCCATTGGCGAGGCTTTGGCAGGTGGTCAATGGAGCACGGGTGGTTGGACCTGCACCGATACTCGATATGCTCACGACGATCCAAGGCGTGGATGCGGGTGTTCCGCTCTTGGTGAAGCCCCAAGGTGAACAGGGGTCAGTCTATTTGGATGGCTTCTATATGTACGTATTGCCCATGCTCGACGGAATTTCTATGCGGCAAGCGGGGGAGGTGGCGCAGGGGATTGCCGATGCACTTGGCTTGCGAGAGGGGTCGAGGGAGGCAAGGGTACTCGCAGACCGCCTCGTAGGTATGACAGTATGACAGACGCTCTCGATACTGCCGTTAATGACTATTTAGTCCAGTTTCTGCTTCGCTATTTTCGAACTGCAACTACTGTAGGCGTGGAAAAACCCGCAGTTAATCGCAATCAAGACCTTGAGCTACTGCAGTTGCATTGGGCTATCTCGGAGCCGATCAGAAAACTGGTTGAATGTCTGCAAGAGAACCCTCAGCAGTTGCAAGCGGTCTTGGAAGCACGGCTCCGCGAGGACGACGCCCGCATTCATGGTCGTTTTGACT
>JAPOYQ010000565.1 GCA_026706505.1 Gemmatimonadota bacterium | reverse complement strand
ACCGATCGAGATCGTGGATTTCATCATCCGTTCGGTGAACGAGGCGTTGCAGGAGGAGTTCGGCCAGACGCTCGGCTCCGAAGGCGTCCACATCCTCGACCCCTTCGCCGGCACGGGCACCTTCATTACCCGGCTGCTGCAATCGGGCCTCATCGCGCCCGAGGACATGGAGCGCAAGTATCGCGAGGAGGTTCATGCCAACGAGATCGTGCTGCTCGCCTACTACATCGCTGCCATCAACATCGAGTCCGTCTTCCATTCCGTCGCCAGCCGTGACGACTACCTGCCCTATGCAGGCATCTGCCTAACCGACACCTTCGCGCTGCATGAGGGCGACGACGAGCTGTCGTTCTACATGAAGGACAACACGGACCGGCGGGAGCGGCAGAAAGGAACCCACATCCGGGTCATTGTCGGCAATCCGCCTTGGTCCGCAGGACAAAGAAGCGCAGCCGACGCCAACCCCAACACTTTCTATCCCGGCCTCTCTCATCGCATTACAGCGACTTTTGCGGCACGTTCCACATCCCAAAACAAAAACAGCCTCCACGACACATACAAGATGGCAATTCGCTGGGCATCGGACCGCATCGGCGAGCAAGGCGTGGTCGCTTTCGTTACCAACGGCTCTTGGATTGACGGCAATGTGGATTCCGGCGTCAGAGCTTGTCTGGCGGAGGAGTTCAGTTCGATCTGGGTGTTGAATCTGCGGGGCAACCAAAGAACCCAAGGCGAGCGCTCGCGCAAAGAGGGTGGCAAGGTGTTCGGCCAAGGCTCGCGAGCCCCGGTCACTATCACCCTATTGGTGCGCAACCCCCCAGCCAAGCGTAAGGGCTGCCGGATCCTGTATCGGGACGTCGGGGATTACCTCAAGCGGGAGGAGAAGCTCGCCTTGTTGCGTGATTGGGGCGGAATAGACGGCATCACGGACTGGCAGAAGATTCAGCCTAACCGGCACCACGATTGGATCGATAAGCGCAACGAGGATTTCCAGCACCTCTACCCGATCGGCACCAAGGAAGCTAAGGCCGGCAAGAGCGATGAGGCAGTGTTCGGCCTTTTCAGTAGTGGCTACAAAACCAGTCGTGATGCCTACCTGTACAATTTTTCCCGTGCAGCTTGCGCAGAAAACGCACGTCTTGCCATCGAAGACTACATGGCCGCCATGCAGGACGCCGCCACGCGCCCAACGGTCCCAATTGACCAAGTCGCGCAAGCGCACCAGGCCCATGTCCGATGGGACAGGGAACTGAAGAACAATCTCAAGCGGCGAAAATCCGTCAATTTCTCCCCTGCCAACGTATGGCATGTGCAATATCGACCGTTCGTCAGGCAGCACTGCTACGTCGACTACGCTCTGGTGAGCAACAAGTATCAGATGGACCTCATCTTCCCCTTTCCCGCCTCCCTAGATGGCATGGATTTTGAAGAGAGAGAGAGAGACTTTCCACGATAGCCATCTGCCTTCAAGGATTGGGCGCGACCAAGCCCTTCTCGGCCCTTATGGTCAACCACATGCCGGATCTCGAAGTGGTCTCCAAGAGCCAGTGCTTCCCGCGCCACCGGTTCCTCCCGCCAACCAAGTCATCTGCATTCCCGGCAGGGGGGCAACCAAGCCTTACTCCTGCCTCATCACCGCCCACATGCCCGACCTCCACCACGTTGAATTCGGGCAATGCCTCCCCCGCTGGACCTACGCCAAATGGGGGCATCTTTGACCCCGCCCACGACGCGCCCCTGCAACGAATCGACAACATCACCGATAGCGCGCTCGCCAAGTTCCGCTCCGAGTGCGGCGACCCGTCCATCACCAAGGACCAGATCTTCCACTACGCCTATGCCATCCTGCACGCCCCGGACTACCGCGAGCGCTTCGCCAACAATCTCCGCAGTGAACTCCCGCGCCTTCCCTTCTCCCCCGATTTCCATGCCTTCGCTGAAGCCGGGGAGGCGCTCGCCCAACTCCATCTCAACTACGAGACGGGCACACGCCACCCACTGCACCAACATTTCCCCAACGGCGTCGAAAGCATCACCCCCAACCATTACCAACTAAGCACTCGCAAGATGAAACTCGCTGACAGTGGCGCCACGCTCATCGTCACCCCCCACGTCCATCTCAGGGGCATTCCTCCCAAGGCCCATGACTACCAAGTCAATGGGCGCAGTCCCATCGAGTGGTTCATCGACCGCTACCACATCAAGACAGACCGCCATTCCGGCATCGTCAACGACCCCAATGAGTGGTGGAGCGATCCAAGGGACATCATCAGTGCCCTAGAGCGCATCGTCCACCTCAGCGTTGCCACCGTCGATATCGTCAATGGGCTGCCGGAAGCGCTCAAAGGGCTGCCGCCATAACCGCCGGCCGGTCCTGGCCAGATTAAGTGCGTTGAACTGATTCGCCACGCTGCGCCGGTACCATTCGTCTCCGGTCACCGGGTTCATCGACCACCGGAGCGTGGCTACAGTTGTCGATTGGGAGGTTTCCAACGAATCGACAAGAGTTTTAGCCGGTGTCCCGCAACAACGAATCGCGGTCGAACAGAATGTGCGAGCGGCAAGTCGCCTGCGGAGCGAGAACGACAATCCTGGACCAAGGCCACGAATCGCCCAGTGTACAAGCACACTTCCGTGTCAACGACTTCATGTCTCTCAGCAACCGTTGCCCCGCGTTGCTTCCTTCGAATGAGAAAGTCTCGCTACTGAATACACAATCAACCAGAACAAGCCACCAGGCTTCGTGATCGGACCTCTTTCCTTGGATCTTCGTGGACTTCTCGCTGATGGCGTGTTCGAGATCATCCAGGAGCCTTGTCCGCACATGTCTCCCGGTCATGCCCGAGAATCCGCAGAACGTGAACCTCGGCGCATGTTCCGTCGTTCGAAGATTCGCAAGTCGAAGAGACAATCCGCATCGTAAAGGAAGGTCCAGTATCCCTTCGGAGAGGGCGAAGGGTTTCGCGTATGGTTTCAGGGAATCTCGGACTTGACGTTTCAGCAGCTTCGTTTTGGGGAGCTCGCGCAATGGCTCGTACACCCAAGACACGCATAGCGGCAACGCCGCATTGTCACAAAACGGTTCGAGTTCTACCAGAACATCGTTTACGACTTTCTCCATCGAGTGTAGAGAGGGGAGGCAAGAGCCCCCTCGTCCTTGCTCGCTCAATCGCGTCACCTCGACAGCCGTATCTGCGCCGAGCAGGTAATCGGGAGGGTCGCGCTCGAATCGAGTGACCGGCACCCCGTCGGAAACGGAAATCAGCCAACTCCTAGCCAGTGACTCTTCGGTTGATTCGGGGTTGCTCATGGCGCGATTCCCTTCGCGGGGTTCGAGGAGAACGACCTCAACAATCCTGCTCCGCACGAGCCTTCGTCTCGTCTTTCGGAGACATACAAGGAGTATACCGTTGGTTCGGGCGACCAAGACGGCTCCCAGCCGCTCGGCGAATGAGACCGATGATTGCCCGCAACGAAGCTGTCCAACTCACAGAAAACGTGACGAGGCGGCTCAAGCTCACGAAAGTTGGACGACTTGCGAATGCTAAGCTTCGTGGAGCGAATTCAAATGTTTGGATGTGAGGAGAGTCCGTTATGTCTGGGTGGTTGGATTGGTCCACTGTCGTGAGCACCGCTCTCGGCACTGTAATCGCTGGAGCGCTATTGCTCACATCAGCGCCGTTATGGTGGAGAAAGTGGCTTGACTCAGTAAAAGCGGCGAAAATCAAGGAGGCAGCCAAAACTCTTGCAGTCTTTGGATTTCTTCTCGCACTTTGGTTGGGAGCCAGCTTGCTTTCGGCTTACTTTGACAGCGCCCCCCGTCATCACCCGACGCTAACTGAGAATGAAGAGAGAATGGCCTTCTCTGAGTGTGAAATGGAGTCAGTGAAAGCCACTTCTGACATAAGCCGACGTCAGGAC
>JAPOYQ010000103.1 GCA_026706505.1 Gemmatimonadota bacterium | reverse complement strand
CGCCGCTGGCAGTTTGCACTACCTCAAGGGCCTTGCCGACGCCCTGTGACACAAACCCACCTCCCTTGACAGTAGCGCCCTTTTTGCGAACTTTCGGGCGCTCATAAAGAAAGGATTTCTCATGCCCAACTACACCCTCAACCACGTCCACCACGAAGCCGTCGACGTCCACGCCGCGGTTGACTGGTACAAAAAGCTCTTCGGTGCCACCAACGATCCGCCCTTTGAGCGCGGCGGTGCGACTTGGGTTCCAGTCCACATCGGCGCCGTGCAAATCACCGTCACGGACCGCGAGTTTGCTCCCATGGAATTGGGGCGCTACCAAGGCTACGACCACATTGCCCTCGTCTCCGACGACTTCGACCAAACCCTCGCCGACATCGCCGAGCAAGGCGTCGAGATCTGGATGGGGCCGGTCGCGCTCGATGACGGCAGCCGCATTGTCTTCATCAACGGCCCAGACAACGTCAAGATCGAGTTGATGGAGTAGCGCTAGGATGGAAGTCCGCCCCTTCGGCTTGTGGCCCAGCCCTCTCTCGCCCGACGAGTTGGCCAGCTCCACGCGTCTCCGTGACGTAGCTTGGGATACCGACGGCCGCACGCTCGTCTGGCTGGAGGGACGGGGGCCGAAGGGCGTGCTCGTCTGCCAACATCCGGGGGCCGCTCCACGCGATCTCAACGCCGCGCTCTCGGTGCGTGCCCAAGTCGGCTACGGCGGCGGCGACTTTGCCGTTGCTCGCGCCCACGCGTACTTCGCCGAGCACTGCGGCCGCCTCTATCGCCAGCCGCTAGCCGGCGGCCCAGCCCAGCCGATCACGCCTCAGTTTGGCCACGCTGCATCTCCGGTGCCTGCGCCAACGGGGCGTCATCTCGTATACGTCCACACGTACGAGGACCGCGACACATTAGCCATCGTCGATGTCGCCGGATGCTCCTGGCCGCAAATCCTCGCGGAAGGGGCCGACTTCTACATGCAGCCAGCCTGGCATCCCAGAGGCGACCGCTTGGCCTGGGTCGAGTGGGATCATCCGCAGATGCCTTGGGACGGCACCCGCCTAGTGCTGGGCCAGCTTGCGCGCAGCCGCCACGGGCTGCCCAGCCTGCGCACAACCGAGGTGCTCGCCGGCGACGCAGACACCGCCATTGCCCAGCCTTGCTTTTCACCCGACGGCCGCTATTTGGTCTATGCCTCAGACGAGCGCGGCTACAGCAACCTCTGGTGCCGCGATCTCGCCAACGGGGACACGCGTTGCCTGTACGAGGACGCCAACGACGTCGCCACTCCCGCCTGGGCACAGGGCATGCGGGCATTCTCGTGGGCCGCCGATAGCCACACTTTGTATTTCGTGCGCAGCGAAAACTCCCAGCGCTTAGCATACGCGTTCGACTTCGCCAGTGGAGCAGTCGCCAAGGTCGAGGCACTGGCCACCTACACCCACATCGAACAACTCGCAGCGGCACCGCGCGGCAAGGGCTTGGCCTGCATTGCCGCGGCCAGCGCGATCCCCGCCCGCATCGTCGCTGGTACCGCCACCCAAGTAGCAGTCCGCGCCCGCTCCGCCAGCGAGTCGCTTGCCCCAGCCGATCTGTCCACGCCCGAGCCAGTTTCTTGGGCCAGCGAGGACGCCATGCAAGTCCACGGGCTGTACTATCCTCCGGCCAACCGCCGCTTTACCGGCCGCGGCCGGCCGCCGCTGATCGTGGCCGTCCACGGCGGCCCCACCGGTCAGATAGAGACCGGCTTTGAAGGCAGCCATCAATACTTTGCCACTCGCGGCTGGGCCGTCCTCGACGTGGATTATCGCGGCAGCACGGGCCACGGGCGCGCCTACATGACCGCCCTGCGCGCCCAGTGGGGCCTTCTCGACGTGACAGACGCCATCAGCGGTGCCCAGCACCTCGTCTCCAGCGGCCTCGCCGACCCAGAGTGCCTCGTCATCATGGGTGGTAGCGCCGGTGGCTACACGGTTTTGCGGGCGCTCACCACGCGGCCCGGCTTCTTCCGCGCCGGCATCTGCCTCTACGGCGTGGCCAATCTTTTTACCCTCGCCGCAGACACCCACAAATTTGAATCCCGCTACCTCGATTCCATGATCGGCCCGCTGCCCGCAGCGGCTGCGGTCTATCGCAATCGCTCGCCGGTCTATGCCGCCGATCAGCTACGCGACCCGATCGCCATCTTTCAGGGAACCGACGACCAAGTCGTGCCTCCGGCCCAAGCCGAGGAGATCGTCGCCTCGTTGCGCCGCCGCAACATACCGCACGTCTATCATTTGTACGAAGGCGAGGGCCACGGCTGGCGCAAACCCGAGACCGTGCGGGCCTTCTACCAAGCCTGCGAGGCTTTCCTCCGCCAACACGTCCTCTTTGCCTAAAGCTCGCCCAAAGGAGCATCCCTTGCACTACGAAACCGTCATCGGCATGGAAGTCCACGTCGAGTTGCAAACCGCCTCCAAGATGTTTTGCGCCTGCGCGGCCGATCACTTTCAGGTGGCGGCCAACGCCCACATCTGCCCGGTGTGCACTGGCCAGCCCGGCGCTTTGCCCGTGATCAATGGCCGCGCCGTCGAGCTAACGGTTATGACCGGCATGGCCCTCCATTGCCAAATCAAGCCCAGCAGCGTTTTTGCGCGCAAAAACTACGTCTATCCCGACCTGCCCAAGGGCTACCAGATATCGCAATACGAACAGCCCCTGTGCGAGAGCGGTTGGATCGAGATCGATGGCGAGAGCGGCCCCAAGCAAATCGGCGTCGTCCGCGTCCACCTCGAAGAAGACACCGGCAAGCTCCAACACGCCGGCAGTTCCAGCTTAGTAGACTACAACCGCGCCGGCGTGCCACTGATGGAAATCGTCACCGACTCCTCGCTCCGCTCGGCCGACGAGAGCTATGCGTACTTGACCCAAATCCGCCAAATCGTCCGCTACCTAGGCGCGTCCTCTGGCGACATGGAAAAAGGGGCCATGCGCTGCGAGGCCAACATCTCGATCCGGCCTGTGGGCAGCCGCGAATTAGGCACCAAGGTCGAGGTCAAAAACCTCAATTCCTTCCGCGCCGTGCGCAGCGCCATCGCCTATGAAGCCGAGCGCCAGCAACAGATCATCGAAGCCGGCGGCCACGTCCAGCAAGAGACCATGGGCTGGGACGAACGCGCCAACATAACCCGTCCGCAGCGCAGCAAAGAGACCTCGGACGACTACCGCTACTTCCCGGAGCCAGACCTGCTCGTCGCGGAATTAGACGACGAGTGGATCGCTCGGGTCCACGCCAGCTTGCCTGAGCTGCCCGCCGCCAAAGCCGAGCGCTTTGCCGATGCCTACGGACTCAACCCCCAAGAGATCGCCGCCTTAGTCGAGGATCATGCCGTGGCCGCGTATTTCGAAGAGGCCGCACAGGTGCAAGACGCAGACCCCAAGCAGGTGGGCAACTGGATCACCGGAGAAGTTTTCCGCCGCCTCAACGCCGAGGGCCGGTCGATTGAAGACATCGAGGTCCAGCCAGCCGCGCTGGTCGAGTTGCTCTCCTTAGTCAAAAAGGGCACGATCAACCAAAACGCGGCCCGCGAGGTCTTTGGCCAACTGTGGGAACAGGGCGGCTCGCCGGCCGAGATTGTCGCCGCGCGCGGCCTCGGGCAAATCTCTGACAGCGGTGACCTCGACCAAGCAGTAGCCGAGGTGATCGCCGCGCATCCCGACGCCGTCGAAAAAATCAAGGGCGGCAACCACAACACCGTGCAATTTTTGATGGGTCAAGTAATGCGGGCGACGCGGGGGAAGGCCAATCCGCAACTCGTGCAGGAATTGTTGCGCAAGCAGTTGGAGATATAAAAGGTTCCGTCTCAACTCCTCGTCGCCTACAACCCGAGGTCGCCAATTTTCTTCAACGGCAGGGCCGTTATATCCTGCGCGAGCGGGTACTCCA
>JAPOYQ010000457.1 GCA_026706505.1 Gemmatimonadota bacterium | reverse complement strand
TAACTCCCCTTGCCGCGAGGAGACCTTTCCTCTATACTTCAAATTTTCCACTACGCAGCAGGAACTCCAGTGAACTCCCCACAAACCCACAACCGCCAACCCATTACCGGTATTAAAGATACACTAGCCATAGCCAGCGGCAAGGGCGGCGTTGGCAAGTCCACGCTTTGCGCCAACTTGGCCGTGAGCTTGGCCCACCAAGGGCTACAAGTCGGCTTGCTCGACGCCGACATCTACGGGCCCAACATACCGGGCCTAATAGGCTTAGAAGGCAAGCCAACCGCGGAGGACGGCCGCATCCAGCCCTTGACTGTGCACGGCCTCAAAGCTATTTCCATGGGGTTGCTAATCGACGCGGGCACCCCAGTCGTCTCGCGCCTCCCCATGCTGGCCAAGAAGATAAACCAAAACCTATTCAACGTCACTTGGGGCGAGCTCGATTTGCTACTCATCGACTTACCCCCTGGTACCGGAGACGTACAAATCACGCTAACCCAAGTGGCACCCTTGACTGCGGCCTTGATCGTCACCACGCCCTCGGCCATTGCCCTTGAAGACGTGCGTCGCGGCGTCGAGATGTTCCGCCAGACCGAGGTGCCCATCGTCGGCTTAGTCGAGAACATGAGCTATTTCCACTGCGACAACTGCGGCCATACCGACCCCATTTTCGGAGCCGGAGGAGGCCGTGCCACAGCCAACCGCTTGGACATTCCCTATCTAGGTGAAATTCCACTCGACCCGCTCGTCCGCAGCCAAGCCGACGCGGGAGAGCCGGTCGTAAAGGCGCATCCCCAAACCGAGGGCAGTCAAGCCTTGGCCAGCCTAGCCGCCGACATCAGCACTTATTTCCAGCGCACATGAACCGCGTCCAAATCGCCTGCGTCGGCGCTGGGTATTGGGGCAAAAACCTAGTGCGCGTCTTCCACGACCTGCCCGACGTCCATCTGCGCCAAGTCTGCGACGCCAGCCCGGAAATCCGCAGCGCCATCCAGCGCCAGTACCCAGAAGTCCCTATCACCGCCAACTACGACGAGGTGCTCGGCGACGATGCACTCGACGCCGTGGTATTGGCCGTCCCAGCCGCCGAGCACTACGAATTGGCCCACCGCGCCCTAGAGCGGGGCAAGCACGTGTACGTCGAAAAGCCCATGACTCTCGACGCCGCCACGTCGGCCCACTTGGTCGAATTGGCCGCAGAGCGGGACCGGGTGCTGATGGTCGGGCACCTGCTGAAGTACCACCCAGCCGTACACATGCTGCATGATTTGGTACGGGAAGGCACGCTAGGCGACTTGTATTATCTGTACTCCCAGCGCGTCAACTTGGGCATTGTCCGCAGTGACGAAAACGCCTTGTGGAGCTTGGCACCACACGACATATCGGTCATCCTGTACCTGCTCGGCCAAGAGCCGGACGCAGTTAGCGCCCGCGGCGAGTGCTATCTACAACCCGACATCGAAGATGTAGTCTTTGCCAATTTGCACTTTGCCGATGGTAAGATGGCGCAGATGCAACTCTCTTGGCTCGACCCGCACCGCATCCGCCGCTTGACCGTGGTCGGCAGCCGCAAGATGGCGGTATTTGACGATGTGGAAAGCACGGAAAAGGTGCGCATCTACGACAAATCGGCCGAACGGCCGCAATACGACTCTTACGGCGACTCCATCGCGCTGCGCTTTGGCGATGTCGTCATTCCGCGGCTGCAAATGGCTGAGCCACTCAAGCTAGAGTGCCAGCACTTCGTCGAGTGCGTGCGCACTGGCCAAACGCCCCGCAGCGATGGCCACGACGGTCTGCGCGTCGTGCGCGTGCTGGAGGCCGCGCAGGCGTCGCTGCGCCAAGCCGGTGCCCCCGTGCCGCTGCGCTAGCGCACGGTAAATTCCGAGTACATCTCAGCTTGGTTGCCACTCATATCCCGCACCCTCAGTACTAGGCGGTGTGCACCCGGCGGCAAATCTTCCACCAAATGCCCGTACACGCGCCCGGCTTCTGGATCGTATTCGGCGATCAGCGGGCGTCCATCGAGCTCAAACTCGATGTCTGCTTCCCGCCCAATGCCCGCGCCTTGGTCGCGCACTGCGCCGCTAATTTCCGGACGTGGGTCCACGACTGTCCCCTCCGCGGGCTGCAAACTGCTAATCTCAGGGGCTTCAAGGTCGGCCAGCAACGCATAGCGGCCCAAGCGACGTACCTGCGCCACGACCTGCCGACTCACAGCGTCCCATTCGTTACTCACGAACGACCACTTTTCAGCAGCGACCTCTCGGTAGATACCCAGCTTCTCCGGCGGCAGCGTTTCCCGGCCGTAGCGCAAGCGCAGCGCGACCTTGCGGTCAAAGCTAACTTCAGGCCCCAAGGCAAAAGCCGACCCAACCGCGACTAGCGAAGCGGGCACACGTGGCTCAAAGGCTACGACCTGTGGGAAGAACGGCGCGTACGCGCTCGCCGCACCAAAACCCAATTCGACCTCGCCGTTGGCATAGGTTAGGTTAGCCGCGGCACCTGGGCGCACGAGCTGCCGATCGAGGACGACCTTTTGCACGGCGGCTCCTGGCGTTCGCAGCAAAACCTGTCCCGCTGCCGGGTCGCTTGAATCGAGCGGCACGGCGACTCGGAACTCGCGCAAGCCGGTCTGGCGGGGGCTGATATTAACGGTATCAGCGCGGACTAAGGGCATGGCGCTAGGCACTCGTGCATAGCGCATCACGAGTTCCACGAAATCCGCGTGGGGACGCCGTTCCAAGTCAAAAGTCGGCGCAGTGGCCCCGGCGTCGGGCAGGCGACAAACGGCAAAGGCTGCGGCACCCGCAGGATCCCGCGCCTGGATCCGCCAGTGGGAAGCGTTCTGGTGGATCTGCCACTTGAGCGGGCCGGAGCGGCTCTGACGCCGATCTACGCGCCGCCACGTCTTGCCATCGCGAGAACTGGCCAATTCTACTTCCACGAACCTGTTATCTGCATCACTCACCTGCGCCTCGATAAAGGTCCCGCCCGCTTTTGCCACGATCCGCGCCCCGGCAATGGCTGGCGGTTCATCAACCACCAAGCCAAAGCGCGCCCGGCTCTCGTTGCCATTGACGTCCGCGACAACGACGACGGCCTCGTGCCGCCCCTTGGCCAAGTTTAGCATTCCATCGCTAGGCCCCTCGTAGAATTCGAGGCGATTGCCCGGCAGGCGACACAAATTGTAAAAGCGACCCACCCCGCCTTTAAAAGCAGCCAGCGGCCGGTCCAAATACATCTGGTGCATATCGCCGTATCCGACCCGCTCGTAGCGCGCGGCAAAAACCTGCTCGCCGTCGATGTGCAATTCCGCGCGATAGGGAGCGAGCTTGTTGGGAGCCGCGTCGGCGCGATCGTACATCAACGCGCTGATGCTCACCGGGCCCAGCACCTGCACGGGCCGCACCCCGATGAATTCTCCTCGGCTCGGCTGCCAGCGCAAATTCAGCACATAGGGGTCGTGCCCTCCCTCGACTTGGGCATTGCGTCCATGCGGCGTGATGGCCACTCGCTGCAAAGTCGGCGCGATCGTATCGGCGATGGCAAACCCGTGCAAGAGGAGATTAATCGCCACATTATTTGCGTCGCGCAACTCTAGGTGCAAATGGGGAGGACCGGCCCCACTCTCGCCGCTCCAAGCGATGACCGAACCGCCGAGCACTGGAATTTCCCCCTCCTTGAAATACAAATCCACGCTGTAGCGTCCGCGTTGCTGCTGTGCTTGCTGCACGAGCTCGGCCATGGGCTCGGCAAAGCCCTCCAGATGGGCATAGACCACTGTGCGGCCATCGGCCAATTTCTGGTACAGAACCCGGCCATAGCCCCAAGGCGAGGTACGTACGCGCCATATATAGCCGTCAGCTAGGGCCTGTACAGGATGGCCGGTCTCGCCCCAAGTCTTGAGATCTATACCGGCGTGGAAGGC
>JAPOYQ010000194.1 GCA_026706505.1 Gemmatimonadota bacterium | reverse complement strand
GGGCGACCCACCCCCGGGCTGAGCACAGTGCAAAAATCATGGTTCCAGAATTCACTAGGGCGGTACACGCCCCCCTATTCGAGCGGCACTCTTGCTTTCTCGCGGGACCGCTTGTAGCGGGGCAGCGACAGGCCTTGATCGAGCGGCTACGGGTCTTGCTCGCAGCAGGGGTGCCCGGGTACGCGATCTTGGTGTTGCTGCCCGACCCGGCGACCACGCGGCGCTTTCGCCGGGCAATAGATCGGCTCGACTTGGGTCCGTACAGCACTGTTGATCTACAGACGTACTACGGGCTGGCGAGTCGGTTGGTTCGGCTGTTTTGGCCGCTGGTGGCTGGCAAGGCCGGCTTTGCTGCACCAGCGCGACCGCCGGTCTTCCTCAACTACGAAGCCGCCCAATACCTGATGGGGCAGGTCGTCGAGCCGCTGCTTGCCGAGGGCTATTTCGAAGGGCTGTACCTGCGACCCCAGCGCATTCTCTCCCAATTGCTCGACAATTTGAACAAGGCGGCCGTAGCGGATTTCGCGCTCGCGGAGGTGGCACCGCGTCTGAGTCGCGCTTGGGCTGGGGAAGAACAGCGGCTGCGCGTGTACGAGCAGGTGCAGATGTGCATCGACCGCTACCGCAGCCACTGTCTGCGGCATGGGTTGCTCGATGCATCGCTGGTCTTTGAGGTCTGCAATCGCCACCTGATCGCGCAAGAGGAGTTCTGGCGCTACTTCACCGAGCGCTATCGCCACCTTTTGGTTGACTCAGCCGAAGAACTGGTGCCGGTGGCCGGCGATCTGGTGGGGAGACTCTTGCCGAGGTGCGATTCGGCTCTGTTGGGTGGAGATGCGCAAGCTGGCTTTCGCATCTTTTTAGGCGTTGATGCACCTGGTGCCACTGAGCTACAGCAGCAGTGCAAGGAGACGATTGCCGTGGTGCCGGATGTATGCGCCAGCCGGGATATGGTGGCCTTTGCCGACCGCATTGGTGCGAAGTTGGGGCAGGTAACTGACGGAGTCTCGGAAGGATCGCCGCGGCAGGCGGTGGCGGATGTAGTGCAGGCCCGCTATCGAGGGCAGATGATCGAGGCCGTGGCCCAGCGGATTGTCCAAAAGATCGCCGAGGGTGTGGCCCCAGGCGAAATCGCGGTCGTGGCTCCGCACGCCGACGGAGTGTTGCGCTTTCTCTTGTCTGAGACCTTTCGCGCCGCGGATATTCCCTTTGCGATTGTGCGGCGCTACGAGACGCTGCGCGAAGAGCCGGTGGTGCGAGCCTGTCTAGCGCTGGCCATTCTCGCTCATCCCGACTGGGGACAGCGGCTCTCGCTCTTCGATTTGTCCGGGGCGTTGGAGCGGGCGCTCAAGCCCCTCGACCGGCTGCGGGCCGAGTTGATTGCGCGACACTTGTATGATTCGCGTTCAGGCCAACTCAAACCTGCGAGCGAGTTGAATGCCGCGATGGGTGAGCGGATCGGCAGAGCCGCGCTCGCTCGCTACGAGGCTCTGCGCGCCTGGATCGAGGTGTATTGCGGTGGTGGGGCCGACCCTTGGGACCACTTTTTGCGCCGGCTCTTCGGGGAAGTGTTGTCGCACGCCGCGCTGGAGCCTGAAGAAGCCGAGGTGTACAGCAAGTTGATCGCTTCGGCTGCCTCATTCCGCGAGGTAGCCCCGGCCATGGCGCTAGAAGGCGCGACCATTGGCCAGCGCTACGTCGAGATGATATGGTCTGGGGTCGTCGCCGCTCAATACCTGACCGATGTCGATCTCGACGAGGCTCCAGAGTCCATTGCCCTCGTCGCTCCGGTCTATACCTATTTACTCTCCGGCCATGTGGCGCGCTACCAGTTCTGGCTGGATATTGGCTCGGCTAACTGGTGGGAGCCGCTGCACCAGCCCTTGACCAACCACTACGTACTGACCCGGCGCTGGAACTCGGAGGAACGCTGGACCGACGCCGTGGATTACTCGATCCGCAACCGCAATCTCTACCGCTTGGTGCGGGGTTTGTGTTTGCGCTGCCGCGATGGGGTCTACCTATGTGCCAGTGAGTCAGAAGGGCACGGCTCAGCGCAGGACGGGCCGTTGATGATGGCGGTGCAACAGGTCCTACAGGAGGAGCGCGCGTGAGGTTTGAGCCGCGCGCGGGGCAGCGCGAGATCTTGGCCTACCAAGGCGGCCTGCTAGGCGTATCAGCCGTGCCCGGTAGCGGCAAGACCGAGGCGATTGTAGCCTTGGCGACTCGGCTGATCGCCGAGAGGCGCGCCGAGGGGGGGCAGGTGCTGATCGTGACTTACCAGAATGCGGCCGTGGATAATGTCCGCGCCCGGATCGGCCAGCGCCTACAAGAGATGGACATGCTCCCGGTCGGCTACGACGTGCGAACCCTGCACAGCTTGGCCTACGGCATCGTCCAAGCCAACCCTGGGTTGGTGGGGGCCGTGGCCGAGTTCACGGTACTCGACGAACGCGCTAGCGAGAGCCTGCTCGACAAGGCAGTGCGGACCTGGAACGACGACAACAAGGGGGTGTGGGGCCGGTTGGGGCCTGGGGAATACGTAGATCAGCAGTGGGAGCAGGAGTGGCGCGACATTGCGCGGAAAGTCGCCCGCACGGTCATTACCACGGCCAAAAACCGCCGGCTGCGGGCCGAAGATCTCTTGGCGCGGATCGGCGGTCGGGAGGACGGCGACCCGTTTTTGCGGATCGGCGCGGAAATCTACCAGCTCTACCAGCAGCAAGTCGAGACCATCGGCGGCCTCGACTTCGACGACTTGGTGTGGATGGCCGTAGAGATGTTGCAGCAATACCCAGATTTGTGCAGCCGCTACCGGCGGCGTTGGCCCTTTGTCTTGGAGGATGAGGCGCAAGACAGCGTCCCCTTACAGGAGGAGCTGATCGCGCTGTTGGTGGGGCCGGGCGGCAATTGGATCCGGGTAGGTGACCCCAATCAGGCGATTATGAGCACCTTCACCGCGGCCGATCCGCGCTATTTGCGCGACTTCTTAGAGCGCGAAGACGTCGCGGTCTCAGAGATGACGATCTCCGGCCGCTGCGCCCCCAAGATCATGGATTTGGCCAACTTTTTGGTCGAGTGGGCTGCGGTCGAACACCCATTGGCCGAGGTGCGCCAGCGCGCTTTCCGCCCCCAGCAGATGCAGCCCACTGAACGCGGCGATCCCCAGCAAAACCCCGCAGACGTGGACAGTGCCATAGGACTCCGCGAATACAACAACCGCCACGACGAATTTGACAGCATTGCGCGCCGGGCTAAGGGCTTTGCCGAAAGCAACCCGAGCTTGACAGTGGCAGTGCTGGTGCCGACCAATCGCATTGGCTACGACATGGCCGAGCGCTTGCGCCAAGCCGGAGCAGACTTCGACGAGGTGCTGCAAAGCCCGCGCTCGGCACGGCGGGTGGGAGAGGCTCTATGCACAGTGTTATATTTTCTCGCTGATCCTTTGGGGCGCAATCAGTTAGAGAGATCCTATCGCGCCTTGGTCGGCTTTTGGCCCGGGCCGAGTGGGCCGGGGAACGAGGAGGCCGTGGCCATGCTGTTGCGCAGTTTCTATCGGCCCGAAGCGCTGCTCTACCCGGAGGTCGGCCAGCGCATGGAAGCGGCCCTGCCTCCAGTGGAGAAGATCGAGCCGCAGGATTTGGAGGCCATTGACCTCCTGTGCAGTTATCTACGGCGCTGGCTGCGGGCGGTTGCGCTGCCGGTAGATCAACTTCTGATGACGGTTGCCCAAGATTTGCTGCAGGAAGAGGATATGGCGCGGGCGCAGCAACTGGCGGTCTACGTGCGCACTCGTGCCGACCAAAACGCAGACTGGCAATTGCCCGAGTTGGTGCGCGAGTTGAGCGAGGCCGTGCAGGGACGGGCGGGTGTACTCGCCGAGGCGGATGACGCATTGGCACCTCAGCCCGGGCGGATTTTCCTGACGACCATGCACAAGGCCAAG
>JAPOYQ010000068.1:930-3958 GCA_026706505.1 Gemmatimonadota bacterium | reverse complement strand
AGCTGTATCTCGCCCATGTAGGCGGTGGTGGTCCCCCCCGGGTACGAGTTAGTTCCCGCACGCCGGTACTGCATGCGCAAGAAGCGGGCTTTCACGGGTTCGAAGTCGAAGGCGTACAGATGCACCGAGCCGGTGCTTGACGCGCGGCTGGGGATGCCGGCAGTGAAGGCACGCCTGTGCCATTTGAGCGATCCGTCTGCTTCGCGCGCGCCGTCGGAGAAATCGAGAGCGAGCTCACCGAACGTGAAGGCAAAAATGCTGGGCCGGAAATTGAGCACTATGCGCTCCGCTTCGATCCAGAAAAACGATCCGAGATCGACTACGAGATCGACGAGGAACGAGGCGTCCGGCAGTCCCGACGCCATCATTTGGAAGGCCTGATACGTCTCGATCTCCCCATCGAGCAGCAGTTGAGGATTGAGCTCGGCAGCGCCAAGGATGTGGGTGGTCGTATGGGAAAAGTGGCCGCCCCGGGAGAGGGTCTCCTTGAAGATGTCGTCGCCCTCGCTCCAGACTTCGAGCTCGGCGAGGCGCGGCAACTCCCTGCGGAAATAGCGGATCGGCCCGCGCAGGCCCTCTTCGAGTTTATCGTAGAGCTCTCTCGTTACCGCGAGCTCACCTCCGGACTCGAGGCTCTTGCTGTACTCGACCATACCGGTGTCCTGCGGCGCTTCGGTCCTCAAACGTTCGTACTCATCCCGTGAGATCTCGCGCCCACGCGCCAGTGCAGAGCCGGTGACCACGACCTGGACGAGCCGCACGATCCGCTTGCGTCGCTCCGCGATCGGCAGGTTCGCGAGATCGATTTCAATGACGCGCTCGCCGAGGTTGGGGTGCAGCGTCTGATATGTGCGCGTGTAATCGAGCGCGTCGCCCCCCAGCGCCTTCACCGGCTTCTGACCGTCGGAAACCATCACCTCGAACAGGCGGAACGGATCGCCGAGACCCTCGTCGACAAAGCGCAGCACGATTCGGTTCCCGGTGAGCAAATGGCCCAGGTCCACGGCAAACCAGCCGTGCTGGTCCAGAGTCTCCGCAGTAACACCATCGGGAAACTCGGGCTCCCAGTAGGTCGTCATGTCGCCGTCGAACAGATTGGCGACCGCAGCCTTGTTCGAGCCCGCGTCGACGGCGTCGAGCAGCTCGATTTCATCCGGGGATTTCTTGTTCAGATAATCGGGAGGGTTGAAGCGGAGGTTGTCGACGATGTCGCGGACGGCGTTGGTGTGCCGGCGCCAAAGTCGAGGGCGCACACCGCCTGCGTCTATCTCGAGCGTGCCGGCCGGGAAGCTCCAGTTATTCCAGTGGGACTCGCCCTCGACGACCACGGCGTTGCCGCGGAGGCTGTGGCCGCTCTGGGCGTGCGCGTCGTCTGCAAGCGGGCCCACGCCGCACCAGGCCGCGAGGACAAGACCGCGCAGCCGGAGGTCCCGTGTCCCGCGAGTTTTCCGCATTGGCGAGTGTCCTCTCGAGCCCAATCGACAAGTAGCAACGAGTGACGGCCTCCTGGAAAGTCTGCGACGCAGGGGTCCGATGGTCAACCATTCATTTGATAGGTAGAGTGGCCGAAAATCGTTGCTGTACATGAAATAAAGGAGCCCCCTCTCGAGGGCGGCTCAGGCGGGGCCTTGGCAGGGGCCAACCCCGGGGCCAACGCCGGCATCCCTACCCCCTCCAGATAGGTCCGGATCGAGGCCGAATCGGTCAGGGCGGCGACGATCCGCAGTCGTCCGCCACAGGCCGCGCATTCGCTGAGGTCGGAGGAAAACACCCGCGCCAGCAGGGTCGCCCACCGCAGCCGATGGCCGCAGGACGAAGTGCTCACTGAGCCGTCCGCCGCCAACGGCTCGGCAGCCGGTTGGGCCGGCAGGATGCGGTCGCGGGCACGAGCACGGGACGCCAGGATGCCGTGGTAGCGGAGGAGATGGATCCGAGGCGGCGGGACCAGAGCGGCCAGTCTCTCCAGCAGTTCCATCGGAGACAGCAGGAGATGGCCGGTCCCATCCGAACACGGCGTTTTGAGCGCGAAGGAAAGATGGTCGGCATCGAGAATGCGCAGGCGCCCTCCCGCCAGGGCCGGGCGGGCCACGTAGCGGCACAAGCGTTCGAGTCCCCGCCGGTCAGGGCCTGCGATCCGCGTTGCCGCATGCAGCGAAAAACCGCGCGAAGCAAAGCACAAGGGCGCCGTACGCACCCCGGTGGCCGGATCTTTCAGGACCCGGCGCAGGCGTTGGCCGGCGCGGGCCCCGGTAGCGGGGGGTTTTCAGGATTTCAGAAAGTTATTGAAAACACCAATTAGAAATGAAACCTCCATCCAGCTCCCATATAAGCCCTCTCTCTTTCTACTGCAAAAGTGCCTGCCAGACCTGCTTCCTCCTGAAGAGTATCAAACTTTATATCCAGACTCCAGGTAAGCATCCTTGAATACGAAAACCTTAGCTTCTGCACTTCCATTTCCAGAGGTATCTAACTCAGTCCGTATTTGGACTTTACCATTGTCATACTTGGCAGCAACAAATCCCCAAAATGCATGATCCGTCAGCGAGTTAACCTGAATGACAGAATCAGGATTTATCCTACCGTCCAGTATTATTTCATAGTCCGTTGCCTGAAATCCTACCAATGCCTTGAAGTTTTCCTTCGTATAAAAGTTTACCCCTACACGAGCATCAAAGTATTCGGTTGATACCTTATTACCGGAAACCTCTGCCTCGGATGTCGATAAATATAGACCATACTCCAATATATTATGTTCTCCTTCCCAATATAGCTCTGATCCTTCAAGTTCGAGTGCTTTTTCAGTTGTTACGCTGTCAGATTTAAAATTCAGATTTACCTGATCATCTACTATGCGAAATCCAACGTCATTTGCACTTGCCGCTATGGAAGTTATTAATGCTACAGTTATTGTGATTTTTTTTATTTTCATTTTCAAACTCCTTTCGTACTTGACCTGAATTCTAACATGCTGATTTTGCTATAGAACTTTTTATTTTTGTGCCGTAAGCGGTACAGAAAAAAGTGCCCT
>JAPOYQ010000068.1:0-920 GCA_026706505.1 Gemmatimonadota bacterium | reverse complement strand
CCACCAAGAAGGTAGCAAGAAGGAAGCTCAGTTTGCTACAGCTGGCACAGGAAATGAACAATATCAGCAAGGCCTGTCGGCTCATGGGCTACTCGCGGCAACAGTTCTACGAGATCCGTCGCAACTACCAGACCTTCAGCGCCGAAGGCCTGATCGATCGTTTACCGGGAACCAGAGGTCCGCATCCGAACCGGGTGAATCCCGAGGTGGAACAGGCCATCCTCGATCACTGCCTGGAATACCCAACCCAGGGCTTCCTGCGTGTGGTCCAGGAGTTGGCCTTAAAAGGCGTCCAGGTCAGCTCCCGCGGCGTGTGGGGTGTCTGGAAAGGTCACCGAGTCCCACCGCGCGCGGTCATGGCCCAGGGCCTGCGCCTGACGCCGATACCAGCCGCCCACCACGCGCAGAAACACCGCCAGTACGGCCGAGACCCACTCGCCGTCATAGGCGAGGCGGTAGCGAATCTCGTACGGAAAGCTGAGCACCCACTGGCGCACCGGCACCCGGGGCATCACGTCGTCGACAAGGCGCGCCGCCGTATCGGCCATGCGCCGGCCGCTGCACGAGGGGCAGAACCCCCGCGTACTGCGACTCGAACTCAGGGACCAACCCATTGAACTGTCTCCTGGAGAGTGTTTCATCGTGCCACGGGGTGTCGAGCACAAGCCGATCGCCACGGAAGAGACCCATTTCGTTCTCGTGGAACCCAAGGCGACGGTAAACACCGGAAACCTGCAATCCGAGCAGACCATCGACGTCGAGGACCTCGAGTGGATCTGAGCGGCCTTCAGTCCCTCTTCTCTCCTACCAACTTTACCGACTTCCAGATGCCGCCATACCACGCGCGGTCGCGGACGCGAACAGCCAGGGTGTTCTTCTCACCGATGCGCACTGCATCACCGAGGGCGATCTCGAAACGC
>JAPOYQ010000664.1 GCA_026706505.1 Gemmatimonadota bacterium | reverse complement strand
TCGGCGACAGAGTGATCACCGCAGGAGCATTGCAGCAGTACGAACGGGATCTGCCCACAGCCTTTCGCGTAGCCGCCTCTGAAGCGGCGGCCCAGCGCGAGCACCTCCAGAGTTTAGTGGACCGCCAGTTGATGCTGCTCGAAGCCGGGAACAGAGGGTACAGGAGAATGCCAGAGCTGAAAGCAGAACTGGAGCAACTCGCCAATAAAAAATTGATCAATCAAGTTACAGCCGAATATATCACCCGGCAGGTTGAAGTGACCGAAGAAGAACTGCTCCAGGAATATAAAGAAGCCGATCTGGGCTGGATGGTCCGGCCCGCCCGCATTCTCTGCGCCACCGAGGAAGAGGCCCGCAAAGTCATCCGCGAATTGGAGCAAGGGGCGGATTTTGCCGCATTGGCAACGGCTCGTTCGCTAAAGAGCGCGACGGAAAAGGGAGGAGACTTAGGGCACTTTTTCGGCCCAGAGGACGTAGCCCCGGTGCTGCGGGAGGTGATCTTCGATCTGCCTGTGGGGGGCATCAGCGAGCCCATCCGCACAGTAGAGGGATACGAAGTGCTCACGATTCTCGATCGCTATAGACTCCCCTTTGACCGGCTAAAAAATCGATTGGCCACAAAAGTGCGCCGGCGCAAATGGGCGGCCCGGCACCTCGAATACCTCGAAGAGCTAAAGAGAAAAGATAGTCTGCCTCAATCTGTTGTTAGCGATCCCAAGGCCCTGTCCGATACGCTGCTGCTGCGGGAGAGCCGCCGGCAGGGGTTCGATCAGAACGCCGAGTTTTTGGCCTGGAAGGACGCCAAATACGAAGAATTGCTGATCAGACAACTGCGTCAGCAGGAAGTAGTCGACCTGCTCCCTCCCCCTTCCGAAGAAGAAGTGCGGCAGTTCTACGAGGCGCATATAGACGGGTACAGCGTCCCTGGAGCGGTCTACTTGACCGAGATCCTGCTCAATACCCAGGAGGAAGCTGTGGAAGTCCGACGGGCCGCAGAGGCGGGACAAAGCCTGGAGGATCTGGCCCGCAAGCACTCGGTGCGTCCGAGGACGGATCCTGGACACGGGCATGTACACGTCGATCAAGACGGACATATGGTCATTTATGCCCTCCAGAGTTCGCCCTATTACAGACTGTTCCAGCACAAAGAAAGACAGCAAGTCGGGCAGATCCAAGGGCCGGTGGAGTTGGACGGCAAGTTTGCCGTATTCAGGCTGGACGAGCCCATTGAACCGCACCGGGTCCCCTTTGCAAAGGTGCGCAAGCACGTCCGTCGTCAAGTCAAGTTGAGGTATGCGAGGCGGGCTTTTGAAGTCTATATCGACTCGTTGCGCAAGGTCTATGCCGGGGAGGTAAAGTGGTTCGACGAGCATCTGGCCGGGTTGAATGCCGGCAATACGAGATGAAGCCGAACGCTGTCCAACCAGTGATCAAGGGCACCAGGTACTTCCTAGCGCATGCCCCCGGATTGGTGCGCTATGGTTCCAAACCTCGCCGCGAACTCCTGAAAACCCCGGAGCTTTGGGACCAAATTGCTCTGCATCTCCGCCCGTATCCAGAAGCGGCGGCCTATGCCCCCAATCAGGTCTTTCTGGGGCATTTTGAGCCCGACGAACTCGCCACCCGCGAGCGGCCCTGGTTCGCGGAGAAGAGCCCTTGGCAGCAGAGCTATCCCCACGGCGAGATCATGCCGGAAGAAACCCTCTATGGGCTCCTCAAGATAGCCGATGCGTTCGACTTGGTCTGGCTGGAAGAGGAATTCACCTCTGAAGTTAGAGAAGCCTTGGCTGGCCATAGCTTGGTGCACGACTCCGAATTGGAGCGGCTCGACGACGGCCAGCCCTACGCGGCAATCCAGACTAGCGTAGCCGATATAGAAGCTGTGCTGCCTCTCTTTCTCAAAAACGGACGCCTAGTCGGGTGCATACATCGCGCCCACGAAGAAGATGCCACTCTGACCGCGGATGTGTTGCTCGAAAACCTGACGTGCAAGGTCACGGCCGCTATGGCGCTGAGGACGCTGTTGCGCGACACCCGACTCGATCCGACCGCGGTCGATTATATTATCAACAGCGGCGAGGAAGCCGTCGGCGAGCGCTACCAGAGAGGCGGAGGGAATCTGGCCAAAGCCATCGGCGAGATGTGCGGCCTGAGCAATGCGACCGGATCCGACGTCAAGGCCTTTTGCTGTGGGCCAGCGCACGCCTTGGTGATGGCTGGGGCTCTGGTGAGTTCAGGCGTGTTCAATGAAGTCGTTGTGGTGGGAGGATCCTCCCTGGCCAAACTAGGGATGAAGTTCCAAGGCCATCTGCGCTGCGACTACCCCATCATAGAGGATGTGTTGGCGGCGGTAGCAGTACTGGTGGGCCCGGACGACGGCCTCAGTCCGGTGTTGCGGCTGGACTCGATCGGGCGGCACGGGGTCGGGGCTGGTTCGTCCCAGCAGGCCGTCTTTGAGGAGCTGGTCTCCCGACCTCTGGCCAGGCTGGGCTTGAGGTTTAGGGACGTGGATAAGTACGCTACCGAGTTGCACAATCCCGAGGCCACAGAGCCTGCGGGCAGCGGTGATGTCCCTAGGAGAAATTACCAAGTGATTGCCGCCTTGGCTGTCCTCGGCAAAGAGATTGACCGGTCGGAAATACCGGCTTTCATCCAGACGTACGGGATGCTCGGTTTTTCGCCCACCCAAGGGCATATCGCCTCTGGCATTCCCTACCTAGGCCATGCGCTGGACCGCCTACGAGATGGCACTATGCACAGGGCCATGTTCCTCGCCAAGGGCAGCCTGTTCCTAGGCCGAATGACGCAGATGTCCGATGGCGTGTCTTTTATCGTTGAAAATAACCCCAACAGGAGTTGAGCAAATGGAACTACAAGGAAAAAAAGCGATCGTCTTAGGCGAGCGGGACGGAGTGCCGGGGACGAGCATCGGCAACTGCGTCCGCAGCGCCGGTGCCGAAGTGGTCCTGGAGGTGACCTATTGCTTTGTGTGAACGGCCGCAGGCGGCGTTGACCTGGAAGGTCAAGAGGAAATCAAACGGACCGTTGAGCGCACGGGCAGCGACGATGTCATTGTCATTTTGGGCACACCAACTGCCGACAGCAGCAAGCTATACGCCCTGACCATGACTGAGGGAGATCCGACTTGGGCAGGTGCCCTAGCCGGTCAAGCCCTTGGACTTCCGGTCTATCACATTATAGAGCCCGAGATCAAAGCGGCCGTGGACAGCGCGGTGTACGAGGCCGAGGTAGGCGTGGCCGAGATGGTCATGGACGAGGCCGAGGCCATCGTGGAAGCCGTGCGGGAAGTGCGTCAACAAAACACTACCCTTTAAGAATGAACCGGCCTCGTGCCGTCTAGCGGAATTTGGGGGTGAATCTATGGTCGAACCACTGCGAGTAGTCCACTATCTGAATCAGTTTTTCGGGGGCATCGGTGCTGAGGAGCACGCCAATATCCCCCTGCAGGTCGAGGAAGGTGCCGTAGGGCCGGGCCGCGCTGTCCAGCAGATGTTGGGCGACCGCGGGACAGTGGTAGCCACGTTTGTCTGCGGCGATAATTATTTCGTCGAAGAGGGAGAGCGAGCTGCAATTGCCGCCCGCCAAGCCCTCGAACACTACGCCCCGCATCTGGTACTCGCCGGCCCGGCCTTTGACGCGGGGCGCTACGGAGTGGCGTGCGCCCATATGTGCGCCGTGGCTAAAGAGGCGGGCTTACCGGCCGTCACTGGCATGTACCCCGAGAACCCAGGGTACACTACCTTCCGGCGAGAGCTGGTGTGTGTACCTACGGGTACTCGGGCGACGGAGATGCAGGCTATCCTCACCCGCATGATCGAATTAGGCGCAAAGCTAGCTCGCGGCGAGGAACTCGGCCCTGCGGCCAAGGAGGGCTATTTGCCTACAGGTCTCAGGAGATCCGTCGTGCGTCAGCAGCCTGGTTGGGAGCGGGCCATTGAAATGCT
>JAPOYQ010000221.1 GCA_026706505.1 Gemmatimonadota bacterium | reverse complement strand
CGCTTCCCTTCTCGAACAGGAGCGCCCCAACGTTTTCAAGATGAACGTGGCCAATATCCTGCCGGGCGACTCCATTGCCGTGCGTCTGTCCTATACGGAATTATTGGTACCCACGGAAAAACAATACGAATTCGTCCTGCCCACTGTGGTCGGTCCGCGCTATTCTCCCGAGGCGGTCAATGAAATTCTGGGTCCAGACGGTGGAGAGCGCATTCCCCACCTGCACGAGGGCGAAGATCCCAACTACACCTATGCTATCGATATGATTCTGGCCGCCGGCCTGCCCATCCAAGACTACAACTGTCCCACCCACGAAGTGATCATCGAGAAGGACACCTCGGATGAATTGCGCCTGACTCTGGATCCAGAAGGCGGTTTTGGCGGCAACCGCGATTTCATTTTGCGCTACCAGCTAGCCGGTCAACAGGTCGAGTCGGGTCTGCTGTTGTACGAGGGGGAAAAGGAGAATTTCTTTTTGCTCATGGCGCAGCCGCCCGCCCGTCCAGAGCTGAGCCAGATCCCGCCGCGCGAATACATTTTTTTGGTCGATGTGTCCGGCTCTATGGACGGCTTCCCTCTCACAGTATCAAAGAGCCTGATGAAAAATCTACTCGGCCAGTTGCGCCCTGAGGACCGCTTTAACATCGTGCTCTTCGCCGGCAGAGCTGCGGTCTTGAGCGATCGCTCGTTGCCGGCTACTCAGGAGAATCTCGACCAGGCTTGGGCCTTCGTTGACGGACAACAGGGTGCCGGTGGTACCGAGTTGCTCATCGGGCTCAATCGGGCTTTCGGCCTGCCTCTGGCTGGGGAGGGCTATGCCCGCATTGTCGCGGTGCTCACCGATGGTTTCATAGATTTTGAAGCAGCGGCCTTTAAGCTGGTGCGCCAGCGCTTGGGTCAAGCCAGTTTATTTGCCTTTGGCATTGGCTCATCGGTCAACCGCTTCGCCATTGAGGGCCTCGCCCGGGCCGGCCAAGGCGAGCCTTTTGTGGTACTAGAAGAGGGGCAGGCCCCCGACGAGGCGGCCCGCTTCCAGACCTATATCAGTAGCCCTGTCCTCACTCAGGTAGAGGCGGGATTTGAAGATTTTGACGCGTATGAAGTGGAGCCGGCGTTTGTCCCCGATATGCTTGCCGATCGGCCGATCATCGTCTTTGGCAAGTGGCGCGGCGCGGCCGCAGGCACTGTGTTGTTGGGGGGCCGCACCGGGGATCAAGCGTACGGTGCTCAATTCGACGTATCTACCGTCCAAGCCAAGCCCACCAACAGAGCCCTGCGCTATTTGTGGGCTCGCTACCGCATTGACCAATTGAGCTACGATGAACAGCTCAGTTACAGCGATGACCTGCGTCCGCAGATCACGCAGCTAGGCTTGGACTACAACCTGCTCACCAAGTACACCTCCTTTGTCGCCATCGACCGCCGCATCCGCAACGAGGACGGGCTAGAAACTGTGTCGGTGCCCTTGCCCTTGCCCGAAGGCGTCGAGGACTCGGCTGTAGGCGATGCGTTCACTTCTACGGCAGTGGAAGACAACTTTGAAATGGGGACTTGGCTCGGCCGGTCTTTTTATCGTCAAGACGCGCTGTGGGTCGATACATCGTTCCGGTTGGGCATGCCCATCATTGAGGTCGGTTTCGGGGCTCCAGGCCCGGACGCGTTGGCACCTTTTGTTGGGTTAGGTCTGGATATGGTGGTGGTACTTGAGGGGCAAGCGTACCGGTTGCACGCCGAGGCGGCCCGTCCCGCCATGCAGCAGAACATGCCTAACCCCTTCAATGCCTCCACGGTAATCCCCTTCCAAATTCCCGCCAACATGGCCGGTCCTACGCGCTTGGTGATCTACAACCTAACTGGCCAGATCGTGCGCGTGTTGACCGATGGCCATCTTGCGGCTGGGGCGCATGTACTGGCTTGGGACGGCAGGGATGGGAATGGTCAAGAAGCGGCCAGCGGGGTCTATATCTACCGCTTGGAGGGCACGTCCTTCGCCATCACTCGCCGCATGATGTTGCTGCGGTAAAATCGGTGCTGAAAGGGCCGCCCGCGACTGGATCTGGCCGCGGGCGGTCACCTCTGTGGCAGGTAAGACCGTCCTATTCGAATTGCTGTCGGCTCTGGCTGACCGCCTTGCCCCTGCCCCGAATTAGATCCTCTCTGTGCCAGGTCGAGACAGCGCGGCAGATGGCGTGCGACTCGCCGAACATGTTCAGGAGTTGGTCTTGCGTGAACCAGTTTCCAGCGCCGAGTGATCCGCGATCCACTTCGGCGTCTGCATACCCGTAAACGCGGGAGACGCCGCCATTGGTTGCGACGTCTTCGATGTAGGATGCCCAAGGGATATCGACGTTTAACTGATTCTTAACGAGCGACTGCAAGGAGCCGATTCGAGCGCCGACGTCCCAGCCGACCTTTTCTTCTTCCCAGCCTGTGCCACCGGGCAGTTCCCAGCTTCCGTTGCCGTCTATACTAGTCAGGAAATACCGCGACTCTGAATCGGATGTCGCTTCGATGAGCAGACGGGTATCGGTGATCGGTTGGTCGAAGTGGATGGGTATTAGCCGCTTGCCAGCGTCGCTCAACGCTTCGTAGGCGGTGCGGTCGTAGGAATAGTAGCCTGCGGCGGGCGGTGCGTTGACGGCGCAGTACTTATTGAAGATCCCGACGCGGTCGTCAGAAGTGGTTCCTCCCGGTGCCTTGTGCCAAGTATGCATATCCATCAGCAGCAGGTCGCCGGCTTTTAGCTCGGGATCGACGAAGTCGGGCAGTTGCTCGGGATCGGGGCGCGTGAGGTCCAAGATGTGCGCATCTGGGTCGATGACTTGCGCGAGTTTGTGCGATCCGGGCGAGACGAGCAGTGGGCCGTATTCGCGGTTGAAGTCGTTTAGTGGGATGATGGCGAAGAGCCAACGCATTGAAGAACCCACGGGGCGCCAGCGCTTGTAGTCGCAGTGAGCACCGCCGCCTTTGTCACCTGGGGAGCGCAGATAGGCGACGTACGCAGTCAGATGAGCGGGTTGTCCAAGTATGGCTTCGACCGCATCGACGACCGCAGGATGCTCGGCAATTGGGGACAATCCGGGTTCGGCGATCCGGTTGCCGCTGATGGTGTACTTGCCGGGCGTGGGGTACTGCAGAGAGGATGGGTACGCTCCTGCGCGGGCCATCCGCTGGACGATGCTTCGCAGTTGGGAGGTTTCCTGCGAGGAGACGACATCGCGGATGATGAGGTAGCCGTTTGCGCGGTAATCGGCGATTTGTTGATTGGTCAGGGTGCTGGTCATAATGGCCTCGCCATGTGGTATCAGTGCGAAGTTATCGAGCCGAACGTCGGATGGAACCTACGGGGTCAATAGAACGAAAAAGCCCGTCTTGTGCAATTATCGTCGAGATTGACCGCCTCTGGGTAGGTATCTATTATTGCAACTTCTCAAGTATTGAAACGACAGAAGACGTACTCTGCAAACGAAGAAAGTTGGACGCGATGCTGCTTAATTTTATTTCACTCCGATCCCTCTATCGAATAGGTTGCCTCATGGTCATTTCCGCCGGACTTGCCGCGGCCGATACCTTGCCCGCCGGGCCGGGCCTTCTCCTTGAAGATCGCGACGGACGAGTCTATGTTGCCGTCCTCGGCTCCGAGGGGATCGTCGCTCGCAACGCCTCTGATGACGCCGACACTTGGGAGGTCGTCGCCGAGGGGAGCGTCCAAGGCCTGCAGATTGTCCCCGACGGGGATGTGTGGATGGCCCGCGACGACGAGGTCTTGCGCTTCCCGCGTCAGGGGGGCGAGCCGGTTTCTCGGACGCCTTCCTTCCTTGTCCAAGGGTCGCCGGGACCATTGCTGGCGACGCGCTGGGGCGATGTCTGGTGCGCCGGGTGCGGTGCCGTGCGTCGGGGTGATGCCATGTTTGAGGCCGCGCCTGTCTCCCCATCCGGGTGGGAGATTACGCCAGTGTGCGACGATC
>JAPOYQ010000857.1 GCA_026706505.1 Gemmatimonadota bacterium | reverse complement strand
GAGTACAGGAGAGAGTGGCTCGAACACCTTCTGAAGTTGCAACGAGATCTCCAGAGGAATGGGCATGACTTGGAGTTGATCGGGGTCGATGAGCTCCACGAAATTCGCCGCGAATGGCTGAGTGACCCCAATGAACCGGATTGGGAAGACCACTTGCCAGCAATCTACCGGCGGGTGTTTGACAAGGACTTGGACTGGATTCAAAACGACGCCGGGGCCTTCACCAAGCCGGACGCCGAGTTGCTCAGCGACTTGGAGGACAAGCACGGCGTACCGAGTGCACTCATACAAAAGCTCCTTGACCTTGAAGTGTCCATGGATGGACTCGCCAAGAGGCGCGGCATGACCGATCGCATCCACTCCATCCTGAGTGAGGATTGGGAACCCTTGGAGACCATATTGGCCAACGGCGAACGGGTTCGCGACGGTGGCTACCAAGAGGAAATCGACCGGCTCCAAGCTGAACTGGCCACCTTCAACAGCGCGGCGGAACAATGATCCTCGACCGCCTTTCGCTGTGCGACTTCCGCGCCTACCGCGGGCTCCATCAAATCGAACTCGGCCCACGGGTCAAATACGGCAGCCAACGCCCCATCATCCTGTTCGGTGGCCTCAACGGCGCGGGCAAGACAACGCTGTTGATGGCCATCCGATTGGCGCTCTATGGACGCCATGCGTTGGGCATGGGCACATCAAAGGCCAACTACACCAACTTCATTCGCGGATGCATCCATTCGTCGCCCAAGGCACTGGTTCGGCCGAACAGCACCTACGTTGAGCTTGACTTCACCTACGGAAAGCTCGGGCGCAAAACCCACTACCGGGTACGGCGAAGCTGGCTCGACGAGGGCCGCAACGTGCGTGAACTGCTGACGCTTTGGGAGGACGGCACCCCGAAAGCCTCGCTGTCGGAAGAGTCTTGCCAAGGATTCCTGAATGAGTTGGTGCCCATTGGCGTCTCTGAACTCTTCTTTTTCGACGGCGAGAAAATCGCCGAGTTGGCGGAGGACGACTCTGGAGCCGCCTTGGGTGATGCCATTCATCGCCTCTTGGGCCTTGATTTGGTGGAACGACTGCGCAGCGACCTGCGCATCTACATGCTGCGCACTGAAAGCAAGGCGGCGGGCAAGGATGCCGCTACAGAGATTGAGAACCTCCAGCGGGACTACGAAGACATCAAGGCCGAGCTCGAGGAACACCGAGCGGAGCTAGACCGCGTAGAGAATGAGCTCAGCGAATTGATTGTCCAACGTGACCGCCACGTGTTTGTTCTGACCGAGCGGGGCGGGGACTGGGGAACCTCCCGTGAGGCGCAACGAGCCAAGGCGAAGGAACTGGTCGAAGCGTTAAGGCGAGCCGAACGCGAGTTGCGCGAGGAGTTGACCGGCCCCTACCCCCTATTTCTGGCGAGAGAGGCTCTCGTTGACGCCTTGGAATTTGCCGCCGCAGAGTTGGAATCCCTCGCCAAGAAAGAGGCAAACCAACTGCTGACCCGATTTGCCTCGACATTGAAGGAACAGCTTGATGGTGATGGCCAAGCGACAGTGGATCACTTGTTGAGCCAAGCGCTGCATCCGCACACGACCGCAAATCGGGAGCCATTCATCGACCTCAGCCACCGAGCGGTTGGTCGCATGGAGCACACCGTACACTCCGCTGTTCCTGAGGCTGAGGCGCGCGTTGAGCGTGCTGCCAAAGAGATTGCGCTGTTCAAAGACGAGTTGGACACAGTAACGCTGAGGATTGAGCAAGCTCCTGACGAAGCAGTACTGGCCAAGGACTTCTCCGAGTTAGCTGCACTTAACGAGCGGATCAGCGAGGCAGGCGCCGAAGCAGCCGTGCGCAGCCGTGAAGTGAAGGCGGCGTACGCCAGAGCAATCGAGATCGCCCGTTCGCTTAGGGACAAGCACAAGGCCCTTGCCGAAGCGCGGCAGCGGGAGCAGCCCTTGGAGTACGCCGACGGGGCAAGACACCTGCTCAGCGATTTTCGGCGCATCAACGCGGAACGCAAAATCGGACGGCTTGAGAACGAATTCGCCGCTGCATTCCGCCGCTTGGCCCGAAAGGATGACATCGTCGTCGAGGCTCGCATCGACCCACGACGGTTCACGGTGAAACTGATCAATGGCGACGACGACGAGATACAGAAGTCGCAGCTATCCGCAGGTGAGAAGCAGATTTACGCCATCGCTATGCTTGAAGCCTTAGCACGGACATCGGGACGGCACCTGCCAGTGGTCATAGACACACCGCTGGGAAGGCTTGATTCCCACCATAGGGCCAATCTGGTCAATCACTACTTCCCCAAGGCAAGCCATCAAGTCATTCTGCTGTCCACAGACACCGAAGTGGACGAGGCCTTCTACAGCCAACTGTCGCCACAAGTCAGCCACGCGTTTGAGATCATCTACGACGATCAGGAACGCGCTGCCAACCTGCGCGAAGGCTACTTCTGGCGCAATAAACTGAGGGCAGTGCAGTGATTCCGCATCGCGTTCGAGTTTCTGAGCAGGCCACCGCTCGATTGAAATTCCTCAAATCCAAGACCGGGCTGACGCCAAACATACTGAGCCGAGAGGCATTCGCTTTGTCCGCTCGCGATATGCGACGCGTGACGCGAAACTCAGGTGACCTGCACGGGCAGGAGTTCAACGCCCCTACCCTGTTCGGCGAGCATCAAGAACTCTACGACCTCATTCTAGTGAGGTACGTGGACGCAACCGGCGATGGCAGGGATGCCGCCGCCATCATCGCCAATCACATCGAGAACGGCCTTCACAAGATGGGGCATGTCCGCAGCTTGGAGGACATTGTCGATCTCAAGTGAGATTCGGGCGACGGAAGAAGACGGGTCACCAAATCTTGGCTGGGCGTATCGCCAGCTACGGTTGACCGGTCGGGGCAAGCACGTTGGGCGGTTCAGCTACTACCATATCCGCCTGACCAGCCACCTTTCCAATGTCCAAGCCTATCTGGGAGCGACTAGGAATCGGCTCTACCCAGCGCCCTTTGACTTCAATGTCGTCAAACTGGACCGGCACTCTCGAATCAGTCTCCTGCTCTACGAGGACTTCACCGCGCCCTTTCCGGCGCTGCTGAAAGCCCTTTCCTGCGACGTAGCGCGGGGCACATCTCGCCTGACCGACTACAGCCAAAGTGCCAACCCGCCGATTCTTCACCGCAAGGAACTTCTCTTGCTCGTCGACGACCCGCTTGTCCCCGAAGCAGTGCAGTTAACCCAGAGACTGGAAAAACTCGGCGCATTCACAAATGCCCAGAAAATCGGCACTCGCAACGGCTGGAATGCTGCGCTGAACGCCCTCGGGCTATCCCTCAACGACGACAAATTGGCGGCAATCCCGTGCCAGACGCGATAGAGCGCAGCCGGACCGCTCTGAGCCGCTCCGAGCTGTCCTCCCCAATGCAACACTTGATGAACTTCGGGTTCCTCGACGGCAACCATTCGCTGTTCGACTACGGGTGCGGGCGAGGCGACGACCTCCGGCTGCTCGGAGATTTGAAAATTCGAGCCGCCGGTTGGGATCCTGTTTTCCACCCAAGGGGCAGACGCCGCCCAGCCGATATCGTCAACCTAGGCTTTGTGCTGAATGTCATTGAGGACGCGAGTGAACGTCGGGACACGCTCAAGTCTGCCTATGCCCTGGCTCGCAAGGCGCTGATCGTGAGCGTCATGTTGGGCTACCAAAGCAAGCGAGAGCAGTTCCAAGCGTACCAAGACGGGGTGAAAACCCAGCGAAACACCTTCCAGAAGTACTTCGCCCAAGACGAGTTTCGAACCTACATCAAGGAGACGCTCGAAACCAACGCGGTACCCATTGCGCCAGGCATTTGCTTGGTGTTCCGCAATCCAGTGGATGAGCAACTGTTTCTGCTGGCTAGGCAGGAAGTGCGCCGCGAGTGGCGGCTTATGCGGCGGGAGCCAAACAGCGAGGCTATAGCGGCCCTAGT
>JAPOYQ010000101.1 GCA_026706505.1 Gemmatimonadota bacterium | reverse complement strand
CCAGCTTTAGTACACAGCCTAGCACTAGCCGCTAAAGGACTCGAAGGCGGCTCCCGAGACAACCAGCTTTTCTTAGAACCCAAAGTCGCCGTCGCCGACGGCGTCGATCCGGCCCGCGCCAATCTTCTCTTCGACGCCCAGACCTCCGGCGGCCTACTCATTGCCGTAGCCGCAGCCGAGGCCGAGCCCCTCCTCCACGCCCTCCAACTAGACGCTGCCGCGCTCGTCGGCGAGGTAACCAAAGAAAATCCCGGCCGCATCTTCGTTGAGCCATAACCGCACCTGTGCCAAACCCTCGCCCCCACATCCTCTTCCTCGCCCGCCGCTATCCACCCACCATCGGCGGCATCCAGACCCACTGTCACGCGCTCTATACCCGGCTGGTCAACCAAGCCCAAGTCCGCCTCGTCGCACTGGGCCGCCAATCGCTTTTGCACCTGACTTGGTTTCTCCCCTATTGCTTTGTAGTCTCCTTGTGGGCCGTGCTCTTTCGCCGCGTCGATGCCGTGTATTTCGCCGACGGAGTCGCCGCGACGCTGGCTCCACTCTTGCGTCCTTTGGGTCCAGCGCGGTTCATCACCACCGTCTACGGCCTCGAAATGACCTACAAAAATCCCCTCGCGCGCGCATTGATGCACTGGGGAGTCCGCGCCTGCGACAAGGTCGTCGTCATCAGCGAAAACAGCCGCCGCATTACCGCGGCAAGCGGAGTTCCGGACACCAAGTTGGAGATCATCTACTTAGGGGTCGAACCGCTGGAGTTGACACCAGACGAGTTGGCAGCGGTCCGAGCGCGCTTTGCGGAGGAACACGGGCTGCGCTTTGGCCAAGACCGCATTCTGCTGCTTTTCGGCCGCCAGGTCCCCCGCAAGGGCATGGCCGAATTCTTGGAGAAGGGGATGCCCCTGCTCGACGCGGATATTCGCCTCTTGATCTGCGGTCCTCTTGGCAGCGAAAGCGCGCGCTTGCAGGCGCTTTGTCAATCCGGTCTAAAGGACCGCGTCGTCCTGCTCGGGCCAGTCCCCGACGACGTGCTGGCCATGCTGCGCACCAGTTGCGATCTTTTCCTCATGCCCAACATCCACATACCCGGCGACGTCGAAGGCTTCGGCCAAACCCAACTCGAATGTATGTACGCCGGCACCCCGGCCGTGGCCTTTGCCGTCGATGCCCTTACCGAGAGCGTACGCGAGGGCGGATTCCTCATTGACCCAGAGGACTACCCGGCCTTCGTCGAGCAGATCCACCGCTTCTTCGCGCTCAGTCCAACGGAACGCGCCGATCTAGGCCGCCAGTGCCGCGCCTACGTCCAACGCGAATACGCTCAGAAAAAAATCGCCGCCCAATACATGGATTTATTTACTGGAAGGATCTAAGCACCATGCACTTTACCGAACTCGACACCCCCGCCCTCTGCGTCGATCTCGACGTGTTAGAAAAAAATATCCGCGACTTGCAAAACGCCTGCGACCAGCTCGAAATCAGCCTGCGCGTCCACACCAAGACCCACAAGACGCCGGCCATTGCGCGCATGCAAATCGCCGCGGGGGCCATTGGCATCGTCAGCCAGAAGTTAGGCGAGGCCGAGGCCATGGCCGACGGAGGCATCCAAGACATCCTGATTCCCTACAACATCGTCGGCCAGCCCAAGCTAGCTCGCCTGACGCGCCTGATCCAAAGCGGCAAGAGCACGATAACGGTCGCTGCCGACTCCGCAACCACCGTTGACGGACTCTCACAGGCCGCCACGGCCGCTGGTTGCCGTATCCGCGCGATCGTCGAGATGGACACCGGCGGCGGTCGCGTCGGCACCCAATCGCCCGCCGACACCCTCGCGCTGGCCCAGCACATCGACCAGCTACCCGGGCTGGACTTTACCGGCGTGATGACCTATCCCAGCAGCGAGCGCGCTCGTCCCTTCCTCGACGAAGTGCGCGAAGGGGCGCACAAGAGCGGCCTGCCGCTGCACATCATCAGCGGCGGCGGCACCGGCAGCGAAACCATCTCCAAATCCCTCGGCTGCACCGAGACCCGCATCGGCTCGTACGCCTATGAGGGCATGACCCGCGTGGGCAAACGCGAAGACCTCGACCCCACCCGCTGTCCGCTGCGCTTGGTCGTCACCGTGGTCAGCACCTCCCGCCCGGGGCAAGCCATAGTCGATGCCGGCCAGAAGGCCTTCACCAGCTACCCGCCGACCCCTTATGGCTACTGCCTCGAACAGCCCGAGCTTTTTCTTAAAGGCATGTCCGTCGAGCACGGCCACGTCGATACTACCGCCGCAAATCGTCCCGTCAACGTAGGCGATATCCTCTCTTTCATCCCCCTGCACGGTGGGATGACCACCAACCTCCACGACCGCCTCTTCGCCCTCCGCAACGGCGAGGTCGTCGAAGAATGGGCAGTCGCCGGCCGCGGCCGCGCCCAGTAGGGGCAACCCTCGTGGTTGCCCACTCGTCGCCTTAGCAGCCACCTAACGAAAACCGACCTGTACCCGGAAGGACGCCATGGAAATCCAACCCCAACCACAGATATTCGACGTCGATGAGCAAAACTTCGAAGAGCTAGTCCTCCAAGGCTCTCTAGAGCGCGTCATCGTCGTCGATTTTTGGGCCCCTTGGTGCGGCCCTTGCAAGACCTTAGGCCCCATCCTCGAAGACGTCGTCACGGCGCTTGGCCCCGGCGTGGCCTTAGCCAAGGTCAATGTCGATGAAAACCAACGGCTCGCCATGGCCTTTCGGGTCCAAGGCATCCCCGCGGTCAAAATCGTCAAGAACGGCCAGCTAGCCCAAGAATTCACCGGCGCGCTGCCCAGGGAGCAGGTTGAAGCCATTCTCCGCCCCTTGGTCTCCGACGCTCTCATCCCCGAAGCCCAAGTGATCGACCAAACTGACGACTTAGCGGCTACCGGCGACCTCGACGAGGCCGCCCGCCAGTACGAGCAGGTGCTTGAGGAAAATCCTACCGATGGTCCCGCCCTCCTCGGCTTGGCGAAAATTCACCTACAGCAGGGCCGCTTCGAGACCGTACAAGAGCTAGTCAATCTCGTCGAATCGGACGCCCCCGAATACCCACAGGCCCAAGCACTGCTCACCCAGATCGAGTTTGCCCACCAGTGCCAGCAGGCTGGGGGCCGCGCCGCCTGCGCCCAGCGAATACTCGGTCAGCCAGACGACCACGAGGCCCGCTACCTATTGGCCTGTTGTGCAGCCTCCGAGGGCGACTACGAAACCGCGTTGCAGGAATGGCTACACATCGTGGGGAAAAAATCGAACGGCGACCAAGCTGCCAAGGACGCCATGGTCGCCGTCTTCCACCTACTCGGCCGCGACAATCCGCTGGTGGCCGACTACCAGCGCAAGCTCTACCAAGCCCTGTACTGAGCACGCCGTGCAGATTACTCGCCTCGAACGCACCGTCTGTTGCGTGCCCTTCCTCCCGGGCATCCTGCCCCCGCCCGAGTACGACGAGCCCGCGCCCGGCTATCCCGAGCCGCTCTCGGCCCGGCGTCAAGACGTCCTCAGGATCCATACCGACCAAGGACTAACCGGCCTCGGTATGAGTGGACCGTACTACGGCGACCGCGCAGAACAACCACCCGATCTGATCGGCAAAGACCCCAACACCTTTGAGCCACGCACCTTGCGCGGCGGAGGCTGGGACATTGCTCTCCTTGACCTGATCGGCAAAATGATCGGCTGGCCGCTGTGCCGCATTTTCGGCGGCAAACTACAGGACAAGGTGCTGGTTGACTACTGGATCAGTCGGATGAGCGCCACGGATTCCGCCCGCGCAGCCCAACGCGCCACCGAGCTAGGTTTCCACGGCATCAAGATGAAGTGCAAGTGGGAAGATGCCAACATGGAAGACCGAGTCCGCGCCGCTCTCGAAGTCGCGCCGCACCTGCGGGTAGTCCTAGACCCCAACGAGCGCTTCTACAACCTCGAAAACGCCCTCGGCCTAGCCCGCCGTCTCGACGG
>JAPOYQ010000355.1 GCA_026706505.1 Gemmatimonadota bacterium | reverse complement strand
CTTTCCCCAAGGCACGCTATACCAAGAGTTGGGGCAGTTAGGGGTCGAGAGTTTCGTTTTTCAAAGCCGCGTCTTTACTCCCTCGACCTGCTCTGACACATACTTGCAGGGAGCCCAAGTCCATCCTTGCTACACCTTTTCCGAGGCCCTGACCAATCTGGCCACGCTGCTGCAAAAACCGCGTTCAGGACCGGCTTACTTCCTGTTCTACTTCGACCAAATCGACCTTATAGGCCACTGCTACGGGCCGGACTCGCCGCAGTTTCAAGTCGAAATCGACACCTTTTTGACCGCAGTCGAGCGGCTCTTCTGGCGTCCGCTAGCTGGTCGTTTGCAGCGCACTCTGTTTGCCCTCATCGCCGATCATGGCCAGGCTTCGGTCGATCCGGAAACCACTGTGTATTTCAATGACGAGACTCGTTTCCCCGGTTTGGTGCCGATGCTGCGCACCGACCGCGCTGGCCGTCCCTTGGTGCCAGCCGGCGCGTGCCGCGATTTCTTTCTCTATGTCGAGGACGACCGGCTCGACGAAGCCCACGCCCTGTTGACTCGCCAACTTGAAGGCTGTGCCCAAGTTTGCCGCACTGCGGATCTGATCGAAGCCGGCCTCTTTGGGCCACTGCCTCCATCCTCCCGTTTCCTCAACCGAGTGGGCAACCTGGTCGTCTTGCCCTTTGCTGGAGAATCGGTCTGGTGGTACGAAAAAGACAAATTCGAGATGAACAAGCACGGTGCCCACGGGGGGCTGACCCCGGACGAGGTAGAAATCCCGCTGCTGCTGTTCTATTTTTGAACCTTGGCTAGAAAAACCATGGACCCGACCGCCCCGTGAATTTCATCCGCCAGTTCTATCGCCTCGTCCGTCCCCAACGCACTCTCCTAGCCCTGACCATTGGCTGCGGATTCCTCTTTGTCGCCGCGAACCTGCTGCCGCCCTTGGTCATCCGCCGCCTCATCCAATGGCTCACCGAAGGAGGCGGCTCCTCGGCTGGTCTGCTGAAGCTATCGCTCTTGTTGCTGGGCTCTTATCTGATCCGGGGATTGGTGCGCTATGGGTACGGCCTGTACTCGCACGTGGCTGCCTATCAAGTTATGCACCGGCTCATGAATCGGGTGTACCGCCATTTGCAACGGATGCCGCACCGCTTTTTCCACCAGCGCCGCACTGGCGAACTCATGTCCCGCTCCATCAACGACGTGGAGACCGTGGAGGACTTTATCGCCCACGGCATTCCCGAGACCTTCATCGCCTTGGTCATTCCCGGCGCCATGTTGACCGTGCTATTCGTCCTCGACGCCCGCCTCGCCCTCATCGCGCTGCTGCCCATCCCGCTGACCGCCTTTCTCGTCTTTCGCTACGTCTCGCGGGTGCGGAGCATGTGGGCTGGAGTGCGGGGCGGCTTGGGCGAGTTGGTGGCCCAAGTGCAGGACTACCTGTCCGGCGTCTCTGTCATCAAATCGTTCGTCCAGGAAGAGCGCTGCGCCCACAGCATTGAGGCCCACAGTCGGACTTACCGCGACCGCATGATCGCCGCCAACAAGATTTCCATCATCCCTTCCGGCCTAATCGAAGGAGCCGGTGGGGTAGGGGTGGTGTTAGTGATCTGGGCAGGGGGTACTGATGCACTGCAAGGCGGCATTTCCGTGGCTGATCTGTTTGTCTTCGTCGCTTATATGGCGCATATCTACGAGCCTTTTCTGCGCTTGGCCTCCATCAACGACGTGCTGCAAAAAGCGGCTTCCAGCACCGAGCGGATTTTCGCCCTGTTGGCGCAAAAACCCACTATCGTCGACGCGCCCAATGCCGTGGCTCCAGCCCATCTGGACTGGTCTGTGCGCTTTGATCGTCTCACCTTTGGCTACGAGCCAGATCAGCCCGTGCTGCACGATATTGATTTCCAAGTAGAAGCCGGACAGGTGGTGGCCTTGGTCGGCCCCACGGGTGCTGGCAAGAGTACCATTGCCGCTCTGGTGCCGCGCTACTACGACCCGCAAAAGGGCCAAGTCCAACTGGGAGGGCGCGATGTGCGGAGCCTAACCTTGGATTATCTGCGCGGCCACATCGCCTCCGTTCCCCAAGACGTATTTCTCTTCCACGGCACCGTGCGCGACAATATCCTCTTTGGCCGCCCCGAAGCCAGCCAAGCCGACATGGAGGAAGCGGCCCGAGCGGCCAACGCCGAGGAATTTATCCGCGATCTGCCCGAAGGCTACAACACCTTGATCGGCGAGCGCGGCGTGCGCCTGTCGGGCGGACAAAAGCAGCGTCTGTCCATTGCTCGCGCCTTGCTCAAAAATGCCCCAGTGCTGCTCCTCGACGAGGCCACGTCCTCGGTGGACACGGCAACCGAGGTTCTTATTCAAGAAGCCGTCCAGCGGCTCATATACAATCGCACGACCTTGGTCATTGCCCACCGCCTGTCCACTGTGCGCCGGGCCGATATGATCTTGGTGCTGGACCAAGGCCGAATCGTCGAGCGTGGGACCCACCAAGATTTGCTGGCCCGAGATGGTTGCTACGCCCGCATGGTCCAGGCCCAGGAGCTAGCGGACGCGCTGGTTTAAAACCGGCTGCTCAAATTGTCGCGATGCCTAAAACAGAGCCAAAAAATCGCCGCGCCAGAGGCAGTTAAGCAACCTGCCATAAGAAATAGAGCGCGATATCCCACCGCTTCGATCACATAACCCCCACCTAGCGATATGCCAGCATAACCAAAGCCGGTCATTGTGGCCGCCGCCCCGGCCATCGCGGTCCGCCAGCGCAGTGGCATTATTTCTTGTTGGAAAACGGTAAAGGCTGGTCGGCGGATCCCCGCCAAGCACATCGTGCCCATAAGGCATAAGCCGGCAATGGCCCAATGGGGAATTAAAGCGAGGGGGACCAATATCAGAGCCGAACACAAAACCGCTCCATTGAACGTGCGGGTACGACCAAAACGCTGCACTAGAAAGGGCATCATGAGGGCGGCGGGAATGGCGAGTAATTGTCCTGAGGCAGCCAGCGTGCCAATTAGAGCGGTACTCGCATTTAATGAGTCATCTAGATAGACATTTAAAAAAGTGCGGACTGCACCTTCACTGGCAGTATAAAGAAACGCAATAAAAGAGATTACCAAGATGAGCTTCAGCGGCAAGGGAGTGGCATCCATTGGAGTGTCTTCATGGTGTTCGCGGGTTTCTTGACCCGTCGCCACAAGGGCAAATACGCCTGGGGTGAGTAGCAAGGAGGCGCTGAGCAATGTATGCCGATAGGGGGTGGGATGGTCGAGGGAAAGTTGTAAGAGGCTGGCAAAGCCGCCCGGCAGGAATCCCCCGACCAAACTGCCAGCGAAACCCGCAAGGGGGAAGAGGGCGGCTTGGAGCGAGAATACGTGGTGGCGCTGTGCGGCGCTGGAGATTCTCATCAGGTAGGGGTAGCCGTTGACGATATATAGCGAGATGCCGAGTAATCCGAGGGAGTTCATGCCGAGAATGAAGTTTTGCTGGTGGATAGTAGGGACGAATTCAGCTTGGGACAGTAGCGCATGGCCGACGACGGCCAAGCCAAGGCCGAGAATCATTGTGCGGCGATTGCCCCAACGGCTGCCGAGAAAACTGCTTGGTAGGCTGGATAGGGCAAAGGCCAGGCCGCCGACGGCGTTGACTTGGCCGACGAATGCAGGACCGTAGCCCAGCCGCAGCAGATATAAATTGAACAATAGCGAGTAAATGCCGCTGAATAGGCAAAATCCAACTAGCCCAGAAGCGAATAGATACAGGTGTATGTCGCGATTGAAATGGCGAATTGTTCGCAGATATTGGTCTGGCATACTGCGGGTCTATGGATCGGGGGCGATGGGTGAACTAGAGATGCGGAACTGGTGCTTTCAGTTTTCAACTTAATCGAAAAAGCGTACGGAGTTTTTCGGCTACTTCATTTTGTACTGAATTGGGCAATCGGCCCAATTCACGTTGAATCAGTGAAGTAGAGACCGTCAGCAAACGGTGCAAGCG
>JAPOYQ010000917.1 GCA_026706505.1 Gemmatimonadota bacterium | reverse complement strand
CGGGACGACGGCCAATGGCATGTAGTCGCCTGCGACGCGCTCACCGGCGAGACCGTGCTCGACCTGCCCCGGCAATACCTCCACGGCACCGCGGATGTCGACGGCGACGGGGTGCCCGAACTCTTTGTTTCTCGCAGTGCGGGACTGCTGGTGCCCACCAATGCCGCGCTGAGTCTTCTGCGCGCCGATGGCGAGTCGGCCATACCCCTGTGGCGCCAGGCGCGTGGACAGTGGGTAACAGCGGCGACCGAGCTTCCCCCCACTCACTCGACCATTGTGGCGCGCGGCACCGACGATATAGTGACTGCGTCCTTGGCGGTCTCGGGCCAGCGCGGCTTTTTCACGGTTGAAACCAGAGACGATCGGACTGAACTCTTGCGCGCCTTTGTCCTCGACCGCGCCGGGGACACCGAGCAGGTGTGGAGCTTCGACCTTCCGGCGCGCTCCCGGATGCAATGGCGGGCCTCCGCTGATATAGACGGCGACGGGGTCGACGAGGTGCTCGTCAGCTTCCATCAGGAGCACGGCGCAATAGCTGAATTGGGTACCGCAGAGGGTGCTCAGATTCGCGCTCTGCGCTTGGAGCGCACAGGAGCTGCCGGCACCACTGGCGCGGACGGATCGGGCATGCAGACGCGGCCGGTCGCCGTGGCAGCTAGCAGTCGCCAGCCAACCCGAGTGATCTTTGAAGGAGCCAATCGCCACATCCTAGCGCTGGAGCCGCCGCGGAGCCAAGGAGATCCGGCGATACTGCGCTGGCACCTTCCGGGAGCCGGACCAGCTCTTATCGCCGAGCTAGACGGCGATGGTCGGCCCGAGGTGGTGTACGCGGATCAGACGGCCTCTGGCGAGGGTGAAATCGTCGTCGCGGACCTCGACGGCAAGCCGCGCTGGCGCCGACGGGTGGCGGGTTTTCCCGGTCCCCATCCGCCGTGGAATTTTGGCGGGATTACTAGCTGGTGGGTCGGACGCTACAACGACACCGAGCGCGACGATATATGGGTCTCCGCCCGCCGCAGCACCATGCACAGCGACGAAGCCTGGGTATTGCGGGGCGCGGATGGCGAGCCTCTGTGGCATCTGCGCGAAGTGCGCACGGACCAGACCGGAGTGGGCGAAAGAGGTTGGGGGGCTGGAGGTTCTTTCGTGGCTTCGGCCGATGTCGACGGCGATGGCCTGGAGGATGTCATTGGCCTGTATCCGGTCAATTACATGGCCGCCCGCGGCACCACGGGTGACCTGATCCATTCCATATCTGCGGCCAGCGGTCTGTTCGCCGGTGTCTGGGCCGCCTATTGCCAGCCGATGGTGGCCGACTTCGATGGCGATGGCCGCGAGGAATTGCTCTGGTGCGGTCCCTACCACCACGGGCTCACCACCTTGGACGCCCGCGTACTCTGGTACCACGCCGGTGGAGCCGGCATGGCCGGCGTCGGCGATGTCGATGGCGACGGTCGTTTGGAGTTGGGCATCACCGGCTGGGAAAAGGGCGAGGGCTTGCGCTGCTTGGACGCGGCCACTGGAGCGGAGAAATGGCAATGGCCGCTGCCGGGCAATGCGCGCACTGCGGTTTACTCCGCCGACATCGACGGCAATGGCCGGGATGAATTTCTCTTTGCGGTCGAGCAGACGCTCTACGCGGTCGGCGGCCGCGACGACGCCCCGCATCTGAGGTGGCAGTTGGACTTGCCCACGAGGCCGGGCGATCTAACCTTGGCCGATGTCGATGGCGACGGCAAGATCGAAATCCTCTTCATAGGAGAAGACTCCGTCCTCTACTGCCTCGATTCCGCCGGCTGAGCTTTTCCGCTAGCTTCCCTGGGAACTCGGCTGTACCTCTGCGACGAAGAAGTCGTCGGGGAGGATGCTCTTGGTCTCGACCCCGTGACTGTACTCGGGCAGCCCAATTGTCGTCACCACGCCCATGGCTGTGAAGTGCTCGCACTCGCCGCTGGCCCCACTCTTATTGCCCCCGCCGTGGCCGCGCAGCCAGGCGTCGTCGATGACGCGCTCCCCCTTCCACATGCCTCGGGTGGCATTGAGGTGGCCGAAACGCGCCAGGTCCGAGGCGCTGATGACCACCCAACCCGGGCCGCTGCGCACGACTTGGCCGCCGATCTCGTAGGGAGGGTCGAGGTAGGTGTACGCGTCTGGAATGGTAGGATAGAGGTATTTCCGCTCTTTCACGTCGCCGCCAGCGAGCCAGTCCCAGCGCTCGTACGGGATGCCAATGGCGTCGAACAGGCGCTCCTGGATCACGTCTTTGAGGTCGCGGCCCCAAACGTAGGTCAGCGCCTGGCCCAATCGCCAGAAGCCGGCGCTGCTGTACAGCCCCTGGGTGCCCGGTTCGGCATGGGCGTAGCAGTCGTAGAAGGGATCGCCCGTCCAATGGGCCCATTCGGGGATGCCGGGGACTGCGTCCCGCTCTTCGAGACCCGTGCGCTGCTCGCGCCAGCGGTTGCCGATTTCAAAGGGGAAGCCGCCCCAGTGCAGGCTCTCATCGCGCCGCCCGATCAAGTGGCGCCAGGTGAGTTTTTGGTGGTGGCCGCAATCGAGGTACTTATGCTCGTGCGACAGTTGCCCAGCTCCGGTCCACGTTTGGTGGATCGGCTCGTCCGGGTCGAGGAGGCCGTCGCCAACGGCCGCGCCCAGCGCTACCCACGTCAGGGCCTTGCCGACCGAGGCCGTCTGATGCCGATAGTGGGGGTCGCCCCAGGCGTGCACTAGGTATCCGCCGCGCGTGAGCACGGCACCGTACTGGTTGCCGTCGTGGTCTTCGCCGCCAAAGCTCCCCCCTCTGACATCGAGGCTGTCCAGCCAGGCGGCGAATTTCCGCGCATCGAGACCGGCTTCGGCGGGCGCAATCTGCACCCAGTCGCGATTTGGGTACGCGACCCAGTCTGGTACTTGTATCGTTGCCGTCGGGGCGATCAGAGGCATGGTTCAACTTCTCTGTGAAGCGTATTATAAGGATCTTTTTAGGCGCTTGGGCGACTTCTGCCCGATGTGCCCGGACACACCGACATCGCATGATCAAACTCGGCTGCAACGCCATGCTGCGGGTCGCCGAAGACCTGCCCTATGCCGACAAGGAAGACCCGCGCAATTGGCTGGACATCGCCGCCTTGGTGCGCCAGATCCGCGCCTGGGACCTCGACGTGGTCGACTTTCAGCTCTTCCGCGGCTTCCGTGCCCGGGACCCGGCCTATCTGCGCTCCATCAGGGCCCTCTGCCAGCAGTGCGGCCTGCCCATTGGCTTTTTGGGCGTGGGCCGCGGCTTTGTCGGCGTTGAGCAGATCGACGGCCGCCCCCAGGGCGTTGCCCTGCCCCAAGCCGAACGCCGCCGGCGCATTGCCGAAGTCAAAGAGGGCATTGATCTGGCCGCCTTTATGGGCGCGCCCTTGGTCCGTCTCTTCGGCGGCGGCATCCCCGCCGCAGCCGTCGACCGCCGCGTCCTGTGGCAGGACGCCATTGGCAGCTTCCAGGAGGTCTGCGACTACGCCGCCGGCAAAGGCGTGTTCGTCGGCCTCCACAACCACGCCCCGGTCATCGCGCCCACTGGGGACGATATTCTCAAAATACTGCGCGATGTCAACCGCGAAAACTTCACCTTCATCCTCGACACGGGCTGGTGGCAAGGCTCGCCGGGCGCGGCGCCCTCCGGGGACGAGGATCCCGCGGTCGACTTCTATGACTTCATGGAGCAGACCGCGCCCCACGCCACCTATGTGCGGGCCAAAATATACAAAATCGACCGCGGCCGGGAGGAGTGGCTCGACTACGAGCGCATTGTCGAAATTCTCCGCCAAGTCGACTTCAACGGCAATATGTCCATCGTCTTCGAGGGCCAGGGCAATGCGGTGAGCGACCTCGAAGCCATTGGCCTGGCCGTCGACTACCTGCGGGGATTGCTCGCCTAGAAGCGGTTTCATACTCAGGCAATGGCCAGTTCCCGCAGGCGCGCGACCATGGCCCGCCTGTGAGGACCGGCAGTCTCGATCAGGTGATCG
>JAPOYQ010000319.1 GCA_026706505.1 Gemmatimonadota bacterium | reverse complement strand
TGCGCAATGACCGTCTCGTAGTCAGTGCCCTCTGAGAGCGCTAGAGCGTGGCCCAAGAGGCCGTAGCCGAGATTCGAGTACTCAACAGTCTCACCGATGTCCCGGGTCAGTTCGTGGTCCGCCAAGAATTCGTAGAGACGCTCGGCCGTGTAGTCAGCGTAGGGGTTGGCCCAATCGGCTGGGGTCAGGTTGTCAGGCAATCGAGGCAGCCCGGAGCTGTGGGTTGCCAGGTGTTCGAGTGTGATCTCTGAGCCGTCTCGCATCGGCATTTGTACTTGGTCGCCGAGGAAGCCCTGCACCGGTGTGTCAAGCCCAACGCCAGAGCTCAATTCCAGATCGGCCAACGCGGTCGACGTGAACACCTTAGTAATCGAGCCGATCTCGAAGACTGTGTCGCCGTCAGGCGGCCCAGCACCTCCGTCGGAGAGCCTGCCGGCACCGACGACGACACGCTCTCCTTCTCGAACGATGCCGACCACCACGCCGACGCTCTGCCCGTCCTCTACGAACTCCTCCAAGAGGCCGCGAATCTGAGCCTCCTGTGTTGGCTCATCATCAACAAGATCGCTCGGCTCCACTGCCTCAGTCGTTTCGCCAGAACCCTCAGGAACCGTCACTGGACTCGTGTCAGCACAGGCCACACTCCACAAAACCAACGCAATCCCGGTGACTGCAGCGATCAGCACCTTGCTGGAAGAGGCTCGCGATCTCACGTCTACGAATACCGCAGAAATCAGTCGCTGAGGTGGACCTCGGCGGGGTGGACGAGATCGGCGCTGGAGCGGGCGGTCCAAATGGTGTAGGTGCCGGAATCGACGTACCAGCCGGGCTCGGTGCGCTTGTGGGACTCCCCGGCGGGAACCGGGCTGCCGATGGCGAGGCCCTGCGGGGACTGGTCGCCGGGGTCGTAGTAGGCGAAGGCCCGGCGGTTGAACAAGGCGCGATGCTGCCCTGTCATCGCTGATGCGTTCTAGTTTCAGCAGGGGCTATTCTGCTTCTTGAGGTCTGAGGTAGAGCCAGTTGCAGGTTCTAGATTGTCCCGGCGCCAGATCGCATCTTCAACCCAATTGGCTACGTTCGCGCCCGAACCAGGATATCGATAATACGACGCATATCCGAGTTCGGTACTTGACTTGCTATCGAAGTGTCGGTTCAACTCAACCCTGGAGGGCAACCTGATGTTGTTACTTCCGTCAATGCTTGGCAACTGGATGGCTAGCAACCCCCCTCGTGGATCGGTTGGGTTGTTCCGCAGCGTTGCGGCGACCTCCCAGTCGATGTACTTCCGGGCCCAGCTGCAGTTTCCAATAAGCGCGATCGTCACCGAGGTACCCGTTATGTACTTCTCCCGAATCTGCCGAAGCACATAGTCCGTATTGTCGCTTTCAATGAACTCGTCCTCATCGGAGACACCGATCGCGCGCAACTCGTTGAAGTAGCTCCCAAATGAACTGATGAAGTGCTCCACTTCCGCCTGGTTGGCGTGGTGGTATGTGAGGAAGACATTGCGTCTGGCCATTTCGACTATCCTTATTTCTAGGGTGTAACGCCTTACCGCTGGTTGCTTAGGTGAACTGTGTTGGCACAGCTGACCTAGTCACCGCCAGTCAAGGGGCTCGCCGACGATTCTCTCGCCCCCTTGCGGTTCTAGCCACTTGAGGAAGGCATTGCGTAGGTCATCCGGAAAGTGCCGTCGGTAACCACGGCCACCGCTACAGATGTCGAGGCCTGCCCAATTGCGAAATTCAGCTGGGATGTCGACGGCTTGATCTCCGTAGTATGCAAACGTCTGAGAAATCAGAACACGCGGGGCGCTCGTGTCCCTCCTGACGTGATCCGTGTTCGGTGTGCCGTCCGCAAGGCTGTGGCGACTGTCTTCTTGGAACCAGGACTCACCATCAGGGGACCGGTGGTAGATGTTGTCTCCGTAACGCTGCTTAAGACTGCCAGCACGATTCGGCTTTTTCCGCTCAAACTTGGGATCGCTCCAATAGGCGTCATAGGAGATCGCGTCGTCGACCCTCATAGCAAAAACCAATAGACCGTCCTGACCCTTTTGCCTTGAGCCGACCCCAGCGATCCAGTCGCCGGGCTTCGCGGTGCGGCGAATTCCGGGCTTGCAGGTGGCGAGAGTGCAGAAACCGTGGAAGGGGTTTGGTGCGAAGCCGATGTCATAGCGCACGACGTACGTGAACAGGTCTACCACCCTTCAGCAGTTGACCCGGCTAATGGGCTGAGGCGGACGAGGAGAACCAGTCGAGTCCTCAAATGTTCGTACGCCATCGAGGGCTTCTAGGATCCGTTCCGAGTCCCAACCGACGATTGCGTCCGCGTACTTCTCGAGTGGATCTGGCACGTCGCACCCAGCGGATCCTGGTGCCCACACACCGATTATCTGTTTTTCCAGCTTGTTGGCGTACTCGATCTCCCAGTCGACCCAGTCATGGTTCTTCGTGTCTGGCGTGATGAGCACGACGATCTTGCCGGCCCATTGGATGCCCGGAGCGAGGATCTTGGTCTTGATGTAATTGGGGTCGCTCGCCTGGTTGGGGTTCTCGCTGGTAATGGATGCGTCGCGAATCTGAACGCCTTTGTCAGCTAGCAACTCCTTGAATCCAGCTACCAGTATGTCGTCCTCATGGCGGTGGCTGATGAAGACGTTGTGGACTTCGCTCATATGACCTCCTCGGACTATTCAGCCATAAGCCTACGGCCGAGGTGTGACAAGACCCGTACGATAGCGGTGTGCTCTCCCCGGTTCTCGAGGTATATGTGGTCTGGCATCCCGGTGACACAGATGGTGAAGTGATATTCGATCGGCTATTGGAACACTTCCAGGGGACGACCTACACAGGGCTAATCGGTGGAGCTGTTGAGGTGTATGCGCGCTCCGCACCTTGGGCACCTGGCTCGGATGCCCCTAGGCCGTTACCGCATGTTACGCCTCTTCCGAACGACCTATCCCCTGCCCGGGTAACGGCGATCGTTCCTGTCATCGGAGCGCGCCTTGCCCGGGCAGTTGAACACGAGTCGTCGGACTGGCGCTGCTATCTGGAGACCATGCGAGCAGCGACCGAATCCCTGGATGGCCCCGTTGGCATCTTTCCTGTCCGACTCGCCGGCATGACTGACGGTGTCCTGGGAGGGCTTCTGGGAGACCTACAGGAAATGGACCGGGCAAGTGCCAGCGATCAAGGCACCTTATGTCGCGAGCTTTCGCAGTCTGTCGCCCAACTCGTCAATGACCCATTCGGCGAGCGATTGACGGTGTTCATTGGCCACACAAAGCGTCATTCGCCTGACCAAGAAGCTGACTCTGTCGATGACCTCGTGACCCGTGTTCGGGCATCGATTGGCGAAACTCACCTGCGCGGCTACTTCGACGCCGCCGACGTGCAACCCGGAGCCGACTGGGACGATGAACTTAGGTCGAATGCCGCATCAAGCGCGTTACTCGCGATACGGACCGACCTCTACTCCGGGCGTGAGTGGTGTCAGCGTGAGTTTCTGATCGCCAAGCAGGCCGGAATGCCAATAGTGACCCTCAACGCTGTCCGCCGCTCTGAGGAACGCGGATCCTTCCTCATGGATCATGTCCCGATGGTGGGCTACGACAACAGCGACGATGCGGCACGGCGACGTAGCATTGAAGATGCGTTGAACCTATTGGTGGACGGCGCACTCCGGCGTGCGGTTTGGACAGTCCAGCAGGAGGAATTCGCATCGCGAGGGATCGACTGGGGCCCCATACACGCACCTGAACCCGTGACGATCATCCCTTGGTTGCTAGCCAACCGCGAGCGCGCGATGGGAGATGATCGAATGCTTGTCATGCACCCAGATCCACCCCTTGGTCCGGAAGAGAGCGATGTCATTGACCAATTGTTCCAAGTTGCGGGTATCGGGGCGCAGATCGACGTTGTAACTCCTAGGACTTACGCCAGCAGGGGAGGAGGAGACACCTGATGCCAACACCGGAGCTGACTCTGGCAAATTCGCTAACAGATATGAGGATTGGGATCTC
>JAPOYQ010000326.1 GCA_026706505.1 Gemmatimonadota bacterium | reverse complement strand
TCCCCGTGCGCCTCAACGCAGCTTCGATGCGCTCGGGCGGCAGGCTGACCTGTTCCATGATGTAGGTCAATACGTAGCGCCCGAATTCCGCCTCCGCAACCGCGGCCACAAGCAGGTCGTCCTCGGCGTCGCTGACATTGTCGCGGTACGCGCGGGCCAGCACTCAATCATGTGGCAGCGAGGGATGGGAAGACATCGACCACGGCCGCAACCTGGTGCAGACCTTCGGTGCAAACGTGCGGTCTCACAGAACCCGGCATAAACCGTCGCAAGCGACCCTCGCCACGCTAGCGGATGTTCGAATGGGCACCATCTCGGAAATCGAGATCGGAAAATCGAACCCGCGGGTCTCGACGGTGGAATCGATCGCTCTCGCGCTGCGTCTCGATCCGACGTTTCTCGTCCACAGACCTGTGAAAGATGAGGTTGCCTCCTAAAGTGTTTGTCCTCCAATGGCGCCATACGACAGGCGGCATGATTGCGTTAGCGACGAGAATTGACAGAATGACCTGAACTGCGTGAAGAGCTGAAGACCGACCGCTTCAACCCCGACCTGACCTTGGCCGGGTGGCCACACACGACCCTGGGCAACCGTCACGACTGCGTATGCGGGCTAAGAGCAGATTCGGGACTTGACCTACAGGGCCCGCCGCCTATCACGTCGTCGAGTCGGCTGCGCCGGTCCTGACGAGCACACTCCCTCCACGGGTTGAGGTTGGACATGTCCCTACACATATGGAGCCTGTACGCCTCTGCCGTACTCCTGCTGTGCCTGACCCCAGGCCCGAACAGCCTGCTTGCGATCACCAACGGCGCGCGATTTGGCGTCGGCAAGGCACTGTTCTCGACCCTCGGCTGCGCGGCCGGACTGACCTTGCTCATTGGCGCCTCATTGTCCGGGCTCGGCTTGGTCCTCGCGGCCTCGGAAGCGGTCTTCTACATCATCAAGTGGTTTGGGGCCTGTTATCTCATCTATCTGGGAATCTCTCTGGTTCGCGCGCGCGGTTCTTTCGCCGACGTGCGTAAAGCGAGCCGTCTCGCCGCACCGCCTGGCGGGTTCTACCTGTTCGGACAGGGCCTGTGGATCGTCGTCATGAATCCCAAGGTGGTGATCTTCTTTGCCGCTTTCTTGCCACAGTTCTACGTTCCCCAGCATGGTCTGGTGCCCCAGTTTCTGGTGATGGCTGGCACCTTTGCGGGGATCGCGGTCGTCGTTGAAATCTTGCTCGCCATTTTCGCCAGCCAGCTCGTTGCACGCGTCGCGACTAGTACGGGCATGCGGATGTTCAACCGTGCGACGGGTGGCGTGTTCGTACTGGCGGGAGCGTATCTGTTGACGCTTGAGCATCCTCGCTGATGGTTGCTTGGATAAGGGGAGAGCGCCCTGGAAGTTACGGTTTCACGCACGTTCTTGGCCCAACGTAAATGCCAAAAATCCCACAGCGCGAGTCGGTTCCGGCAGGAACCGGAGCTCTCAGAGGCCGTTGACGGGTAAATTCCCATGCAAACGCTGCTGATTGCGGCTGAGAGCATCGAAAATTTCCCGAAACTTCGCCTATTCCCGCGATTTGTGTGTGTTTGACAGGAATCGCGCTCATTTCAGTCGTTATGACTTCAGTGTGTTGCAGCGGACAGGATCGGTCATGGACATACATTCTGATTCACCGCCTCAGGGAGCACGGCGGTGAACTGACCGCGTTACTTCCACGCCAGGGCCGGGGCGAACCGCGCAAGGCCCGGATGTCGAGCGGCGTCCAAATTTGACCCACCCGGTAGCGAATCGGAGAGTCTCGCGACCGTATTGGCGGCCTGTACTTACGTTCGACTACTCGTTCAAAAGAGTTCGACAGCGATCCCGCTGTTCCGGTATTTTGTTTTCGTAAGGTTGGCAAAATATTCGCTTGGAAAAAACAATCCAATGAGGTGCCTGGAGGTGAATTTGTTCCGGTCGGATATCCGGGTGGATGCGCAGATCCGAACCCGGCTTGAAGACTTTCAACAACGGCCCCATCCGAACGGCGCAACGGCCGGCGTACCGGCGTACGGCGTACTTGACGCCTTCGATTGACAGTGCCATATATCGCATATTAGAGCATTACGCTCCGGGGTCGGCCAAGCCGGCCGTCATAGGGCTCGGGCAACCGGGCCTTATGTTTTTTGGTGACTTTCCAAGCTATCGAAGCAGCTATACTTGATCCCGAGCAGCGGTCGACTCTCGGATGAAAGGACCGCATTGATCAGGCGACCTGTCCTCATCAACGCAAGGTACGGCTTGTAGTCGGCATTGTACCCGGCCTTCGCCATGGGGTAGAGATAGAGATCGGCAATCTGGAGCATGGGCGTTGCCTTCGTGCGGCCCTGCGGTTCCCCAAGCACCAGTTCGCTGAACTCACCGGCTTCGAGGCCACGATAGGCGGCTGCATTGTCGCCATCGAACGGCATGCCTTCCGCCTTGAGTTCCTTCATGAAAGCAACAATATCTCGATCCTCTTGCTTGCCCGATCGTTCGAAGAACACCCGGAGCCGCCGCCCTTTCGAACGGGCATACTTGGCCGATCGCTCGATCAGAATCGAGAATGCTGTCTTGTCCATGCGCCAAGGACGACCTTCATACCGTTCGGCATAGCGTGCCACGTATCCAGGACGATGGATGATGGCTGCGATTCCCATCACCGGAAGACTGACCAGAAACTCCTCAAGCTGAGTCAGGAACTCAACTGCCCGCTCGGGGTTCTTCAGCCATGAGGAATTGCCGCGACCGCCGCGAATTTCGTAAGAGTGCAATGGATAAGTGATTCCCCACGCATTGCAGAACCCACGATGGGCATCCCAAACCCGGCCCAAATCTTCATTGTCGATTAGAACACGGCCCAAACCGAAGCAGTCCATACCATCATGCCGTTCTACCGGAACGTGATCTGGTTGACGACTCCCGGTATCATCGACAAACAAATGGACTTCCTGACCCTTGCAGGTTGCATTCATGTTCCTTCCGGTCTCTCACTGCCAGGCGGGGGATGGTGCCACCGTATGTTGCGGCGGCGCCTCGTGCATTGTTTTCTCGCGTCGTCCTATCTGGACCAAGCGTCGTAGACATAGTGCAATTCCTCGATCCAGAATCGCTCCTCATTCACTATATGTCGTCCACGTGACCGAGCCAGCCGGAAGAATCCTGGCCCCGGCTTCAAATCGCCCGTCTTGTGCGCTACCACGACAGTGAGCATTCCCCGGCATTTTTCGTCCTCTTCCGACGAGATTTCGCCAAGCATGTGAGCCAAGTGACTCCCATTTGGCTCAAGAATGCAGCTCGTGATCTTCCGAACCAGATCAGAGTCAGCGATCACATTCTTGGACCTCGCTACAGCGATCATGGCTTGGCGTGCCTCTTCCTTCGCTGCGGACCATTGATTTTCCGAGAACCCGTGTTTGGAGCCCTTGCGCAGAATTATCCGCTCCTCCCCAAGATTTGATGGGCAATGACATTACCTCGGCTCAAGGCTGAGGGAGAGATCCAGGCGATACTCCGCGGACAAACGCCTACACCGCACTTCAACATTACCCCGGCTCTCGTTGGCTTTTTGCTGGCAATGAGTCATATAAACGGTTCGCAATAGTAATCATAATCGTAAGATCATATTGGAAACCTCGCACGCCGCACGCCACGGCGGTGACGGAAGTCTCGTCCCGGACTCGGTGCACGTGCCGTGGATATTCAGTCGATGCAATGTGGCCTGGCCAGCGCAAAAGCCAAACGGGAGAACCAACGCCTGTGGCACATGCCTGATTTGCGGCTGGAGCGATGTCCGTTGTCATTGCGACGAAATTTGACCTGCCAGCGGTTGTGGCCGATGCGAAAGACTGCCTCTGAACCCAGTTGGACGCAAACTTACTTCGTTATGTTCAGGCTGTGTTGCCATGAGTTGGCGGGCCGAAAAGCGATGAGTATTTATTCGGATCTGCGCCAGTCCGCGAACGAAACGGCTCAAGTTGCTCGTGCGATCGGGCCTACGTTTTAGAATCCATCAC
>JAPOYQ010000544.1 GCA_026706505.1 Gemmatimonadota bacterium | reverse complement strand
TCGGACCCAAGGAATCCCGGATCTCGCGCCGATCGACGTGGCGGAGATCGCGGGGAGTCTGGAGCGGGTTGGGACGGAGGTCCTAGAGGATGATCCGAAAACGCTTCGGCGGCGGATTGCGGAGCTGGAGCGTGAGTTGGATCAGCAGGGTAGTGCGGCGGTCGATGAAGAAGTCGTGGTGGGTCGGATCGAGGCGGCGGTCAAGCAGGTGCGCGATGAATACGGGCAGCGTCTTGTGAAGGTAGGTAAGTCGCTGGGCGATGCGTCCGGGGATCTGCGCGCGATTGTTGGCAAGCTCGATGGGCTGCGGGCTTCGTTGGCCGATCAAGTGGTTGCGACGGAGCTTGTGGTGTCGCCGCTGGTGGCGAAGGACAGCCGACGCAAGGCCAAGCGGAAGGTTCCGTCCCGCGAGCTGTCCGGGCCGCAGCGCCGGGTTCTGGACGCGCTCGCATGGCTCGAGGGACTTGGGATCGCGGAGCGGGCCAGCCGTGTGCAGGTCGCCTTCTTGGCGGGATACCGGCCCGGCGGGGGAGCTTTCGCCAACACGGTGGGGTCGCTGCGCAGCATGGGGCTGATCGAGTATCCGGCGACTGGTGAGATCTCCCTTACGGATAGCGGCCGCGAGCATGCCGAGTGTGTGACGGAGCCGCTTACCACGGAAACGCTGCAGCGTAGGATCATGGATCGGCTGAATGGGCCGCAGCGGAGGGTGCTGGAGCCCCTGATTGCAGCCTATCCGTGTGACGTGAGCGTGGAAGAGCTGGCGCAGGCTGCGGGCTACGAGGTCCGGGGGGGAGCGTTCAACAACACCAGGGGGTCCCTGAGGAGCCTGGGGCTCATCGACTATCCGGGATCGGGCCGGGTTATAGCTCGGCCGGTTCTGTTCGTGGCCGATGGCCTGGGGCGGGCGTGATGGGTGTACTGGCTCGAATCGCGTTGTGTGCGGCAGCGCTGACGGTCGCGCCTCCGGCGCTGGCGGCCGAGGTCTCGGGAACGGCGACGGTGCTCGATGGCGACACGGTGGAGGTCGCCAGCGTTCGCGTCCGCCTTCACGGGATTGATGCGCCGGAAACCGCGCAGACCTGCACCGCCGGGGCTCGGCGCTGGGCCTGTGGCCGCGAGGCTAAGGCTCAGCTCGTGGGGCTGCTATCAGGACGGCGGGTTGTGTGCGATGGCGGAGACCAGGATCGCTACCAGCGCGCGGTCGCGGTATGCTGGGTCGGCGATGTGGAAGTGAACCGGTGGATGGTGTCGCAGGGATGGGCGCTTGCCTACCGTCGCTACTCACGAGCATACGTGGGCGCTGAAGCGGCTGCGCGGGCGGCGCGCCGTGGGATGTGGCAAGGTAGATTCGTGGAGCCGTGGAAATGGCGCAGGGGCAAGCGGCTGAAGAGCGTGGACGCCGCTGACGGCTGTCGGATTAAGGGGAACATCAACGGCGCCGGGAGCCGCATTTACCACGTTCCTGGAGGTCGTCACTACGAACGGACACGGATCGATGAGTCGAAGGGAGAGCGGTGGCTCTGCTCGGAAGCCGAGGCACGTGCGGCCGGGTGGCGGCGGGCACAGCAATGATGCGGATGCACGAAGCGTCGACAACGATCGGTCCTCTGGAGGAGGAGATCCATAGTAATGTCTCTTCGGGCTAGTGAAACGCCAACCGAGATCGAGCGGCCGGATAGTATTTCCCTATCGCCACAACATCTGCTTAGCCCTGATTTGGTTGTTGGACTTATAGGCTTCGCAGGGGCGGGATGTACCGATGTCTATACTCGATTAGACACGTTTTTATCAGACAAGGGATTCTCAATTTGCAAAATCAAATTAAGCGAGTGTATTGGAAAATGCTTCACGACTCCGCTCCCGGACATTGATCGCTCAGATGGCGTGGCCAAATTGACCCGAGCGGTAGAATTGCAAAATGCTGGGGACGCGTTGCGAGAACGATATGGCGCACACGCCGTAGCTTCATTAGCAATACGAGAAATCAAGGCACTGAGACGTGTCCCTTCCGACTCCAGACGCGCCATTATCCTCGACTCCTTGAAGCATCCCGCAGAAGTTGAATTGCTAAGACTTGTCTACGAGCGTTCTTTTCTGTTGATGGGAGTCTATTGCGATAGCAGCGTGAGATCGAGTAGATTGAGAAACAAGTTTTATAGGGCAGATCCTTCTCGCGTAGACAACTTTATCGATAGGGACGAAAGGGATCGCGGTAGTACGTCGGGCCAACAGGTTAAACTCGCCTTTCATTTGTCAGATTTCTTCCTTGACAATAGCGCCGATCGTTTGGGGCATGACAGAGTCTATGATGCGGATTTGAAGAGGATCGTCGACATCATGGATGGTGGTTCTCTCGTCCGACCTACCGCTGGTGAGAGCGCGATGTACGCCGCATATTCTGCCGCTCATCGTTCCTCTTGTCTTTCCCGTCAGGTTGGTGCCGCCATTACTAGTCCGACGGGAGAAGTATTGGCCACGGGAACAAATGATGTTCCCGCCTATGGCGGTGGCGTATATCACGACGGACATGCTCAAGAGCACAATCGTTGTTTTAAGTGGAAGTGGTGGCAGCGATTCGCCGACGGGCTCCCTGACACCATGAAGGTGCCACTTTGTCACAACACACGCAAGAAAAATGACTTAAAGCAGGAAATCGTCCGATGGATGGCGGCTTCAATGCCAAAAAGATTTGCGGAGTACATTTACCCGAGGGCTGAAGCCGATCAATTAGATTATCACGACGAAGAACGGAGCAAAATCGAACATCAGGCAAGACGTTTTTTCGATCATTTGGCGGAGGTCGACAAGGAAAGGGACGAGTTACTTGATGACTTGCCTGGGATTGGCGATCTAATTGAATACTCGAGGTCCATTCACGCAGAAATGGATGCGGTGTTGGCGGCGGCTCGCAGCGGTGCGCAGTTACAGAATGGATCTGTTTACGTTACTACCTATCCCTGCCATAACTGCGCTAGACATTTGCTCGCTGTTGGAATTAAGGAGGTGCGGTTCCTAGAACCATATGAGAAGAGCCTAGCTGTTACGCTACATTGGGATAGTATCGAAAATGAAGGGTCAGGCGAACATCATATGTCAATTCGGCCATACACAGGAGTAGGGCCCCGGGTATACGAACAGTACTTTTTGAAAAACTTCGAACTGAAAGACTCGCGCACAGGTAAGGTTACGCTTCCGGACACTAGCATGACACGTGTCGGTGTGCGATTACTCGATCTCGATCAAGTTGAGGACATGGCAATCAATAAGATTCCTTCTACCGTTGTGCTTTGACATGGGTACGGAAGGCGATATAGAGAAGCTTCACTGGCTACCAAAGCCCACGGACAGTGCCGGGCGAGCTGAGGCGTTTGCGGGTCAGTTAGAGTTTACATTTGAGAAGGATTTCCACGTCGGAAAATGGGTATTTGTAGATGAAGACGAACTTCAACCAGCTAGTGTAGTGAATTTGATAATACGGGAGGGGATTGTATGTGTTGCGGACCTTCGTCGAGTGCCATTTTTTGTAGGCGACAATCAAAGGCATAGTCGAATTAATAGGGCGCTAGCAGTTCGCGAGGTACCGGTTTACCACATTGGTGTTGCCTATTTCACTGCGATCGATCAAAATCTACCCACGACGCTAAAGGTCGAAAGGGCGTCCGAACTTGTGGGCAACAATCCCCACATTGTTCAGTGCGCAAACGCCTTTATGGAACAGGGTGCTTGCTTGTTGGTAGTAGACAAGGATCCACACGTCCTCGCGTTCGCAAGTATTCTCGTAAAGCTCGGAACCAGAAAGCTCCATAGTATAGACGTCAAGCTAAATTCCTCCTGGTCGCGAATCGCCAGACATAGACAAAGGTAAATGATTCGTAGGGGTTCATTGTTTTTATCGGTTCACGACGCCCCGCCACGCGTTCAAAAGTTTGCAAAAAAGCGGACCCTTGGGCGTCCAAGTCGTAGGTGATTCGCATAGACACTGTAGATAAGCCGACGCGAAGCCGCATCATGTCTAAGGTTCGGGGCAAG
>JAPOYQ010000676.1 GCA_026706505.1 Gemmatimonadota bacterium | reverse complement strand
AACGGAAAACTCTCGCAGCGGCCGCGCCCCCTCGGTATCGGGAAAGGTCAGCCGTATCTTTTTCGCTTGGACAAGACGGCCTAAATCGATCTCGACCCACCAATCGTCGAGCGAGGCCTCTTGGCTGGGTTGCCACCAAGTAGTGGCAGCGCCATCGAGGATATGGGCGGCTTGGTCGATGTGGGTCCCCGCACCGCGAATCCCTCCCTGCACCTCTTTCCCCTTGGCGTTGAGATGGAAGAATTCGGCTGCATCGGCGACGGCGTCTATATTGCGCCGGAAGTGTCTCAGGGCTACACTGCCATCTGCCGCCAACGACAGCACCCCTTGTGGAAAAGTCCATTGCTGCCACTGGTCTCGGCTGTTTATGAGCAGCGTTCCGGCGTCTGTTTTCCCAAGTGGGAAAAGTACCAACAGTGTTAGCAAGTATATCCGTTGCAACATGCTATCCTCGGATGCTCAATACACTACCGAAACCGAACGGAATTGCTCTGATGCTTCCTTGTCCGCATCTACCTTTATGTGCAAAAGGTAGATACCCGGAGGGACCAGCACCCCTTGGTCGTCGCGCCCGTCCCATTGCTCAGTGTAAAAACCCTTGTTCAATTTCCCGCGCACCAAGGCCCTGACTGGCTGGCCTGCAAGGGTATAGACGCCGATCTCGGTGGCGGTATTTTCCACGCCCAGTAGCGAGAACGCGATGTTGAGTTCGTCGTTGATATGATCGCCATTGGGAGTCAGGACCGACGACCCCAACGCAATCTCGGAAAGCGCTTCTATGGAGGTCCCCGTAGCAAAAACGCGGATGTCGTCGCTATGGAGATCCGCACTCGCGTCGCCCGGATCAATCGACTGGGGCAGGTTTTCCCCCTCCAGTTCCAACACCTCGCCGAGGAAGTAAGTAGTAAAATCCAACAAGGCCGTGCGAAAAGTCAGCCGCAGATGCTCCTCGCCCTCGGCGCGCACTACTTTATGCGAGGGAAAATACACGGCCAAAACCCCATCGGCGAAGCGGACGCTGTCGGGGACTACCTCCTCTAGCGGCTGGCCAATCTCCAGCTTGACGAGCTCGGCCTCGGCTACAGTATTGAGTCTGATCGCATCGAAGCCTAGCTGGCCGTCGGAACCGAAGCTAGCCAAAAGGTCGTAGATGAATGTCGTGTCCTGACCAGCCGGCGCTTCGGGCACCTGGTCTTCCCCCCCGGCCAAACCCACCTCGCCGACGAGGGACTCCACGAGGAGCGGCGAGTACTCAATCGCTACGGATTTTATCTGACCGAAGGTGTGGAAATCCTCGGCTACCATGCTGAACTGAAGCTGCATATAACGCCGCGCATCCGGCGAACGGAGCAATTGGCCGGAAAGGTCGTAGGGCGTTGACCAGAAACTCCAGTTTTGCTCGTCGAGCTTGATCGACGACTTGTCGCCGGGGCGGTCTCCCCGGACAAAGGGCGATTTCTCCAACGCCTTGTTGTAAACCGCTTCATCTACTTGCCGTTCCGTACCTATGTCGCTGATGATGTAATACGCCTTCGGGCTATCGTCCTTGCCGGTGCGCGTTTCCAACACCAAACTGATCGGGGCGTCCGGCGACGGAATGGGTTCTGGTCCACCCGGCGTTTTGCGGAACTTTTCGAACTCCCAAAAAATGCGCCCGAAATTCACCGGCGCTCCCAAGTCGATAACCGCTGTGCGATAACTAGTCTCCGGCGCAAATCCCTCGCCGTACACCTCAATCTCACTCAGCATGTACACCTGTGCGATCAGATTGAAGGCAATGCGCAAAAAACGCAGAGTCTGCGCGGGGAAGCGGACATCTATAACGCGGTCGGAGTTGACGAAGGTGCGGGACAGTACCTGCTCTAGGGTGTGAGGCCTGTCTTCTTCGCTGAGCAGGAGAAAATCCACCGGTTCTCTGGCACCCGATATTTCATACGCCCGGGGGAAGCGCTGCTTTCTCAAGCCCCCGCCTTCGTCCAGTCCGGTAGCTGGAGGATAGAATACCACGCGGTTTATGGGAATGGGAAACGCAAAGTCGAAAGTATATATATCTTCCCGGCGACCCCCACCCACTACAGACCAGCGCAATTTAGTCACCGTAGCGAGATCGCCATCAATGACTTGGAAGGGCGCCGTGTGGTACAAAGGCAGGATACTAGTCCAGAAACGAGGCGTTACCCCCAGTTCAAAATCGTCCCTTTTGGGCTGTTTGCCTAGCTGCCAAGTGCTGCCCAAAATCGTGGTATATTCACCGCTTTCCGTGCGAGGCCCCGCGATGATATTCTGCTGCGGCAAGAGTTCGAGGGGCTGCAGAGCGCCATTGACCGGCACTATCTCCAAGCCGACGACTCGCTCATCCAGTTCGTCCCATGGGACCCCACCCTGTCCGAGAACCAAGGTGTGGGTCTCGGCCCACAGCGGCTCAACGCCGCTCAACAACACCGCAGCAACGGCAATGAAAGTAATCTTCATTCGTCCGAATTCTGGGTTGCATCACCCGCACTTTAGACGGGATCGCCTGTCTCGCCCTTTGGCGAGCGAATCAGCGAGTGAGTGGCTTGTGTTTCGGTACCAGTCGCAAGGCTCTAGGCGACAGAAGATACGGCAGAACGACGGCGATACAAACCCCTCGCAGCCAAGCGAGAAACCGCTTGGCACTGTTGATTTTCTGCCCTAGAATTAAAGGCCAACGCGAATTAGAGATAACACGACATGACCAATGCCACGCACGCCCTACTGCTTCCCAACCAAGTCGACGAGGCCCTCGCCGCGCACTTTGCCGCGCTGGGCGTCGGCACAATCGCCGCCTACAAGCTCTGGTGCCATCGGCACGGCCTGAACACAGCATTAGAGAAGACGCCGCAAGAGCGGTCTGAGGAACGAGCGCTTTTCGCTTCGTTGCAGCCCTCGGTAGATCCAGCAGCCAGCAAAGAGCACGACCCACGCCGCGCCGCACTAATCGACCGGCTTTTCAACGGCGAGTTAGAGAACGAAAAGCTCAACGACCTGCTCTCGCGGCTGCGCGTCGAACGCAATGCACTGGCCGACAATCCAGACGCCCAAAAGGCGCTGGGACGGCTGGTTCTGCACGTCGAAAAATACGGCCACTTGCTGCGGCCCATGCCAGTACTCAAGCGCCTCGGTGCCAACCGCGCCAACACCTACATCGCCGCCCTCGGACAGCTTGCGCGGCACCACCGCGACTGGCTGCGTCCGGTAGAGGCGTGGCGGCCCGACACGGCCAAGGAGCGGCCACAGTTCCAGTCGCTGGCACGACACCTGCTTGCCCGCTACGAAGTCCCCGCGCCCATGGACACCGCTTGGCTCCAAGGGCATACTGCGGAAGCCTATCAACAACAAGAATGGTTCAAGCACGTAGCCGGTGGCCAAAACCTGCGTACCGCAGGTGTGCCGATGAAGGTCACCAAGCGCATGGCGCATATCTTCATGCAGATGAACCATCCGCACCATACCCTGCTTCAGGCGCTGCGCATGGCCCAGGTGGAAGCACTCGACGGCGATTCCCACGTCTCTTGGTACGTGGCCGCCACGCCGCTGGGCGACTCGTTGGAAAACGAGAACTTCTGGATCTCAGTCGTCCACTTCTACGTCAACAACTACCCCATGCTACACCGCACCTACTTCCTGCCGGTCTACGACTACATCCGTCACCAGAAGTACCTGCCCCAGCAGATCGCCCAGCCCGACGGCACCCAAATCACAGGACCGCCGCCGCAACCCAACTTCTGCATGAAGGGCCGCAGCGCCGCCAAGCTGCTCAACCAAGTGGATCAGTGGCACGAGACGTTGTCGGGAGCAGAAGACGTGCCGCTCAAGACGTGGGCGGCTACGGGTTTAGCTGGTTTCCGCCTCGAAGAATACGACGCGCAGCTCAAGTGCAATCTCGTCTGGACCATCTACGAACTCTGCACCTCGCAGCAGCTCCAGACCGAAGGCCGCATCATGGGCCACTGCGTCTTTTCTTACACCGACCAGTGCCTTGCTGGCGACACCTCGATCTGGTCGCTGCGAG
>JAPOYQ010000679.1:3183-4036 GCA_026706505.1 Gemmatimonadota bacterium | reverse complement strand
CAAGGTGGAAGAGGGCGAGTTTCGCATTCTCGCCTCTGTACAGGGCGACCGGATCGGCTATGCGTACAAGGCCTACAAGGCACCCGAGGAATTTTTGCGCAAACTGGGAGAGAAGACTGCAAAGAGTACCATTGTCTCCACCCTCCGCACCATCGCTGTCATCGTCACCCTCGTCCTAGCCGTCATTTATCTACTGCGCGCCTACCGGAACGGACTGGTCGAGTGGCGATTGCCCATCTGCGTCGGCATCCTCTTTGGCCTGTGTTTCCTACTCGAGAAGATCAACGAACTACCCACATTCTACCGAGGTTATAACACCACTGAGGTTATGGGGACCTTCCTTCTTGGCGAGCTTGTTGGTGTCGTTTTGGGCCTCACTGCTGCGGCCATCCTCGCCCTGTTGGTCTGCGCCCTCGGAGATACGCTATACCGCGTGGAGCGTCCCGGAGAGATGCGCATCTCCGACTGGATCGATGTGCTCCGCCTGAAGGCCGGCAGCGCGGCACTGTGGTGGCAGGTCGTCTTTATGGTGGCGTGCTATTCCGGTATCGGAAGAGGCATCGGCGTTCTCTCCACTCACGTACATTTCACCTATCTCACGGACTACCTCTTCGCCGGCGGCGGTGTGCCCTCCAGCGTCAACACCTACCTGCCCGCGCTCGGTGAACTCGTCGACAAACTCAGCGGTATGCTCATAGGCCCCATTGCAATCCTCGGCCTTCTCTTTGTCTGGTGGCGAAGCCTGCGCAGGACAAGCTTGATGATCCTCGGCGTCTTCGTCGTTCTCATCTTCCGATCCGTCGTCTCGCCAGCAGATGACCTCTACCACGCAGGCATACTCCTCGCGACGAGC
>JAPOYQ010000679.1:0-3173 GCA_026706505.1 Gemmatimonadota bacterium | reverse complement strand
CGAGCAGTCCAGTCTGGCTAATCTCGGCTTTCCTCATCCTGATATATATCCGCTTCAACCTGCTCTTCTACGTCGTATTGGGCTGGAGTTCCATCCTGTTCGTGGGCATTCGGTACCTCGAATTCGATGCCCACGTATGGAAGATCAACGGCATCCTAATGATCCTCTTCAGCCTCGTTCCCGTCCTGTTCGCCATCATCTTCTCGCTCAGGGAACGAAGCACAACAGAGCCTCGGCCTTGATCCCGGCCGCGGGGGCGGCCGATTGGCAGCGCGTTGAGCTGGCACCGGGCGAGGTGCGGGAATACCCACTAGAGTAGTACTCTCGACGACTTTATGGTCTCAACTAGCCCGTTATCCGATTCAACTACTGCTTCATTGTGGCTACAATATCCGCTGTCGATATTCTGACCACATCCAATAATACAATAACGACTATGCTCCCTATAAAAGGCCTCGGTGACCGTATTCGCCGCCAACGCGAAAAACGTGGGCTCAAACAGCAGGATATCGCCCACGCCCTCCAAGTAAGCCCGCAAGCGGTGTCGAAATGGGAGCGGGGGGAAAACGCCCCGGACATCAGTTTGCTCGGACCGTTGGCCCGGTTACTAGGGGTCTCGACGGATTGGCTTTTGCATACTTGGGGCGAGCAGCCCGATGTCTTTGAGGCCACGGTATTCACTTCCGGAGTCAAGGGGGCCGCTGAGAAATCAATGCACTTGGATCCCAAAAATTTCGCCGCCTGGGCCAACGGGGTCTTCGCCGCTGTGACCTCAGCGGTATTGCACCACGACGGCGTGCCCATCAAATACTTGGGCGACCAGTGCCTGTGTTTTTTTGCCGGAGAAGGGCAGCAGGAACGAGCCGTGCGCGCAGCGCTGCTGGCCTGTGAGATGACCGCAGAAGCCCTCGAAATAGGCTTGAGTTACGGCTCGGTTTACCTAGGGGCGATCGGCCACGCCGACTACGAGCGGCTCGATATCATGGGCGAAGCCGTCAATATTGCTTTCCTAACGATGAACTGGGCCAGCCGCCATAGCAAGAGCGGTATGGCCGTGACACGGGAGGTCGCCTGTGGGCTGGAAGGCAAATTGCATCTGGGGCCAGAGGTGAGCGCAGTTTTTCCGGAGCTGGAACAAGCAGTCTATGTCAACGAGTTGCGCGGTCTGGTTCAAGATACAAGGAGAATTCAATGGTCTTAGCAACGCAAATATCCGATTCGACAGCGGTGCCTTACCGGGCCTGGTTCCAGTGCATGCACTGCCCGGACCAGCACTACTCGCTGACCGAGGTCGTCTACCGATGCAAGTCGTGTGGTGGTTTGCTCGAAGTCCGGCACGATATGGCGGCGCTCAAGGCTCTGGAGCCGGACAAGTGGCGGACGCTTTTCGACCGCCGCTATATGCGCACCCACTATCCCTATGGTTCCTCGGTATGGGGCAAAAAGGAGATGGTTTGCCCGGCAGTGGCTGATGAGAATGTGGTTTCGCTCTATGAAGGAGGCAGCAATATGTTTTGGGCCGAGCGGTTGGGGCGACAACTCGGCGTGGAGGATCTCTGGGTTAAACAATGTGGCGACAGTCACACCGGGTCGTTCAAGGATATCGGCATGACGGTCCTAGTTTCGCTAGTCAAGCAGATCATTGCCACGGGGCAGCAGGTGCCGGCAATGGTCTGCGCTTCCAGCGGCGATACTTCGGCGGCGCTGGCGGCTTATGGCGCAGCGGCCGGGATTCCGGTGGTGGTGCTGTTGCCGCGAGGCAAAGTCACGGCGGCACAGATGGTCCAGCCATTGGCCAATGGTGCGCTGACCTTGTTTCTCGATACCGACTTTGACGGCTGCATGCGGCTAGCCAAGGCGTTGAGCAACGAGGAACAGTTTTATTATCTGGCGAATTCAATGAATCCGCTGCGGCTCGAAGGCCAGAAAACCGTAGCGGTAGAGATGGTGCAACAGGACGACTGGACCGTGCCCGATTGGATTGTCGTACCCGGCGGCAATCTCGGCAATATCAGCGCGTTGGGTAAAGGGTTTTTCGAAATGCGCGAGATGGGGTTGATTGAAGTGTTGCCGCGCCTCGTCGTCGCCCAAGCGGCCCATGCCGACCCGCTCTATCAGAGCTATCTGTGCGGTTTCGAGACGTTCGAGCCGCAGCAGGCCCGCAAGACGTTGGCCAGCGCGATCCAGATCGGTGCCCCGGTTAGCTGGGAGCGTGCTATCCGGGTATTGAAAACCTTTGATGGCGTCGTCGAGTGCGCGAGCGAAGACGAACTGGCCGACGCCGCGGCCAAGGCGGATCTCACGGGGCTCTTCGCTTGTCCGCATACGGGCGTAGCCCTAGCAGCATTGTTCAAACTGGTGGAGCAGAAAGTCATTGCGCCTGAAGACAAGGTTGTTGTAGTATCCACGGCGCACGGGCTGAAGTTCCCCGAGTTCAAGACGCGTTATCACGCCGGTGATCTTGAAGAGTTCAGTGTTGTGCCGCGTTTCAGGCAGATACCACATGAGATCGGAGCCGAATATGGGGCCGTGCAAAGCTTCGTGTTGCGGCACCTCGACGGACTGCGGGCCAAGGCTGGATCAATAAGCGTGGCTCAAATGACCAAATGACGGAATGGAGTTACTCCGCATCAAGCCGGATCTAACCATCCATGCGCCTGTACACCTACCTGCTAAAGCTCCAACTACTCAACGCGCTGGCCTACCGCTTCGAGTATCTGTCCTCCATCGGGCGGAATTTGTTTTTCCTCCTTGGCTCCGTCTTCCTCTGGCGCACCGCGTATCGCGGAATCGACCAAGTCGCCGGTGTCACCGAAGCGCAGATGGTCACCTACGCCGTCGTCGCCGTGCTGATGAATGCATGCTTCACTATCAGCATCGACAACGTGCTCTTCAGCAAGATCCGCGCAGGTGAGATATCACTCGACCTAATCCGGCCGGTGAACCTCGTCTGGTACTGGATGACCGAAGATGTGGGGCGTTCACTGGCGGCCGTTACGCAGTTCGCCCTGCCCCTGCTGGCCATCTCGCTCCTCTTTGTGGCTCCCCCGCTGCCAGCGGGGGTGGGAGCGGGGTTGCTGTTTCTGCCGAGCTGTGCGCTGAGCTTCCTGCTGCTGTGGCTGCTTAGCGTCCTGGTGGGCCTGACGGCCTTTTGGGTCACTGACTTTGGGGAT
>JAPOYQ010000909.1 GCA_026706505.1 Gemmatimonadota bacterium | reverse complement strand
GGCATGCACACCTTCTTCTCCACCTGCATCGACGAGCGCATCCGCGCCTGCGTGATCAGCGGCTATTACTCAACCTTCCAGCACAGCATCCTCGCCATGTCGCACTGCCCTTGCAACTACGTGCCGGGCTTGGCTGAATTCGGCGAGATGTACGATCTGGTCGGGCTCATCGCCCCGCGCCCATTGTTGGTGGAAGCTGGCACCCACGACCCCATTTTTCCGATTGCTGCCGTGCGCTCTAGTCTGACCAAAACGCGCCGGGTATATGATGTTTTCTCAGCTCGCCACCGGGTGGAAGCCGACATTTTTTCGGGCCGCCACCAGATCAGCGGCGCCTGCGCCTATGACTTTCTCCGCGAGGCTCTCGTCTGAGGGCCGCTAACCCTAAGGACTCTCTATGAACCGCCCCCCCGCAGAATTCAAACGCGTACCCGTCGCCCTATTGCGCTCCTTTACCGCCGACTGCCTCAAAGCCGCCGGGCTGCGCGCCGACCACGCCGATCAGCTAGCCGAATTGTTGTCTAACTCCGACCTGCGCGGCGTGCGCTCGCACGGCACCCGCGCTATGGTTGGCTATTGCGGTGGCCTTCGCGACGGCACCATCAACCCCAACCCCGACCTGCGCGTGCTCCAAGATACCGAGACCACGGTCCTCATCGATGGCGACGGTGGCTTGGGCTATGCGCCGATGATGCTGGCCACTGAAAAGGCCATCGAGAAGGCCAAACAATACAAGGTCGCCCTAGGCGCGGCCTGTCATCACGGACACTACGGCTCGGCCGGGCACTACGTGCGCCGCGCCATGCAGGAGGGCTGCTGCGCCTTTTCAGTTCAGGGGCACCATCCCAATTACTTCGGCGAAGGGGGCGGCAACAAGGGCCAGCAGTCCGCCTACTGGGGCAACCCACCGCTCTGCTTTGGCTTCCCGTCGGAAGAAGAGCCGCCGCTGGTCCTCGACGCAGCGACCTGTATCCTCGCCGACTATCATCGCGGCCCGGAATACGACGCTCTACAGGAGTTGATTCCGCCGGCTTTCTTCAAGTCGATGGGCTACACCGGCTCGGCGCTGACGTTGGGCGGAGCTTTCGTTGGCCAGAATAGCGACCGCGCTCGGGACGTTGCCCAGCGGTGGCCCAACGCGGGTAGTGGCGGCCTAATTATCGTCATGGACATTGGCGCGTTTGCCCCACCCGACGCCCTCCGTGCTGGCGTTGACAATCTCGTGCGCGGCGTCCGCGAGACCATGGAACCCGTGCGCGGGTACGACGAGGCGACCCTGCCGGGCACCATGGAGCACCGCAAGAGCGAGGAATACGCCCGCGAAGGGGTGCCGATGGGCTTGGACGATTTGGAAAGGCTAGCAGCGTGTGGGCGCGAGTTGGGGGTTGAAGTGGAGTGGGATTAAATAGGGCTAAGTGACGCCAGAGATGGAAACGAGGACAGATATTTCGGCCGACATCGACGATCTAAAGAAAATTCTGACCGACCTTCGTGCCACGGGCGATAATGGGTTTGAGGGTTTGATCGGGACCGTGCTGAGCGAAATAGCCGGCGTCCCATTTAGACTGGCCGGCAGCGGATCACAATTCGGAGTTGACGGTAAATCTACCTATGCAGACGACGGCATTTGTTTCGAGTGTAAACGTTATAAAAATCGAGTGCCTAAGGCGGAAATTATGTCAAAAATCGGTGAACTCTCGATTGGAGGCAGTGATATCGACCTTTGGGTGCTATGTGTGACATCGAAGGTTCGTAGTCAAATTGCTGACGAAGTGTCTAAATTTGACAAGACCTCGGCAATATCCACCCTAATTCTTGACTGGTCCGAAAACGATTTGCCACCGCTAGCTGTTGCTCTAGCGATGGCGTCCGCAAAAGTCCAAGATTTTCTCCGCAATCACACTGAGACACCGGAATCGCTCACAAAGGTGGAAGATGCACTCGCGACCGTGGCGAACGACCCGTCCTTCAATGGTCACGCCGAGAGAATACGTGCGATTCTGCGCGACCCGACACTCGGAATGGCTACAGCGCGGCAGACCAATGCCAAATGGCTGACTGATACCTTTTCCAGCAAACAGTTGGCGCAAGATCGGTTTAGTCAACCGCTGGCACCTTCGGACGCGGCAAACGGGGCGGTACTCCTCCGCGATGACTTTCTCGGTTCGGTTCACCCGTTCCTGACTGGCGAACCGAGTCGAGAAGTTCTCTATGTCATTGGGGACGAAGGAAACGGCAAATCGTGGCTCGTAGCCCTGAGTTGGCTCTCTGTCGAAGAGAAACCGCTTATGGTCGTCCTGAATCCGAACGCATTTCACGACACGGCGGAACAAAATGACGTGCAGGAATTGCTGATTCCGGCATTGATCAAACAAACCGGGGATTACGCAAGAGGAGTCACAAAGAACAAATGGGACAGAATACTCAAACGATGGAGGAAGCATCCGGCGGAACGGCTTTGTCTCGCAGTCCTCATTGACGGCGTAAACCAACGTCCGGAAAAGGACTGGGCACGAATTGCCGAAAAATTTGCCTCGGAGTTGGACCAGATAGGCGGTCAACTGATTATGACCGTGCGGACACAGTATTACCGGAACCGAGTTCAGCGGCGTTTTTCCCGCGCTCATAAAGAGGTGGAAATTCCAAAATGGACTAAACAGGAACGCGACGGGATTCTCGCGGACCGAGGGATCATAGCCACAACCCTTCAGCCGAAGGTCGCTGATTCATTTCTCAATCCACGCCTTCTGGGAATCGCACTCAAACTTCTGGAAGGTGCTGATATTGCTGGACTGGAAGAACTCAGTGTCAATCACCTTCTCTTTGAACACATACGGTCGAGCGAGCGGAACGCATCTGTTCAACAGTCATTTGAGGAATTCGTGATGGAGCTTCGGAGGCATGCCGATGAGGTCATTTCACGAGTCCGTAGTCCTCATAGGGATGATATAACTGTCTTCGACTACGATCTCCAGGCAGTTGCAGAGGGACGTTTCTACCGTATCGTTGAAGGATATCCAAGCCGTTATAAGCTGGATGAAGACGGCCTGAGATTTGCTATTAGTTTTGCCGTAATTGATCGTCTCTACAGTGCCTCACGTACTAATCGTGATCTTGATGAAGCGATAAAAGAAATCATTGAACCTATCGCGGCGCTAGACAGAACAGCAAATGTCGTCCTCGCGGCACTTACCGTGACTTGCCTTGACAGCGGCGATCCTAAAATTGCTGCCACTCTCATCCAGGTGTTTGCGGATCTACAGAACCCGGACGAAAACGAATTCGCTCCGTTTGCTCGTCTGGCGCGGACCCATCCTGCCCCGTTCACTGAAGCCGCATACAATCTTTGTCTTTCCGGTGGCCACCAGACCAATTTCGACTGGGTCCAAAAAGCACTGATGCTTGCTCGTGAGGATGAAGGTGCTTGGGAAATTATATTCAAAAAGGTACAGACGTGGCTCTCTTCTTACTCACTGGCACCAGGACGCGGATTATTTCCGTCTTCCTTCTATACCTCGTCCGAAAAAAAGAAAGAGAAATACAAAGAAAAAAAGAGGAAAATCCGTGATAGCCTAGAGGCATTATCGGAGGTCGAAAAGAAGATTCTCACAGGACTAACAAAAGCAGATGGCGACCTCAACCCACTCTCGCGTCTCGCTTTCGTTCTTCTCACAGACAAACCAATTGAGCCTGCTGCACAATCTCTCGTCCAATGGTGCTTCGCCAATGCGCTCAATCCTAGCCTCATGCCTTCGGACCACAAGTTCAGGCACCTTGTTCGGTTCAATCGTGTAGATTGGTCCGACGCTCGCGTCGCACTATTGAAAGAAGTTGATGTCTTGAAGCAAAAGGAGATTTCGGTCACAGGTAAGTGGGCGCTTGTCAATGTATTACAAGCAACAGGAAACACCGAAGACGCCAAGCAGGCAAGGATACTAGTAGAGGAACTAACTAGGGATCAGACCCATTTTTCAGGATGGAGACTCGTGGAGAAGTTTTGCGCTGCCGATCCTTGCGATCCCACATCGGAAAAGCC
>JAPOYQ010000925.1 GCA_026706505.1 Gemmatimonadota bacterium | reverse complement strand
AGGGTATCCCGTTCCACTAATACCGTTGGGTCGGCAGGGGAAGGACGTTTGAGCTTGGTTTTTATCTCGATGTCTCTGTCGATGAGGATGGCTCCTGCCTCGCCGTCTTCTGGCGAGTCATCGCTGAGCCGCACTAGGACCGAGCGCAGTGCGTCCTCGAGCTGGCCGGTCGACAGCTCGCCCTTGAAGGGGTTGCCGGCGAAACTTTCCCGACTGCCATTAGAAGTGTGGGAATTGACCAGATTCAGTCCTATGGTCAAGCCCTTGAACAGATCCACTTCGGTGCGGCCCGCTACCAGATTGGTGGAGTTGACTCTGGGATCGACCAGCCCCACGGTCTCTAGCAGTACCGGTCCCGAGATGCGGGAAAAGAGTCCTGTGAGGCGCAGGCGATTAGTCGCCAAGTTGGCCATGACCCCATTGAAGCCGGCCTTTTTGAACGTCATCGGCGTCAGGGTAGTATTGAGTTCGTCGCCGACGAGGATGGAGAAGCTGTAATCTCCCTTGCTGTCAACGGCCAGCAATTGCCTGTTGAACCATCGCACGTACTGGCTCGCCTTGAATATCTGAGAGCTTTCGGCGATGCGCGGCTGCACCTGACGCCAGTCGTAAATGAGCCAGCCGCGAGTGATCAGACTGCCAAAGCCATCGTAGAACAAATCGCCTTCCAAGGTGGGACTGACGTAGCGCAGAAAGTGATCTCGGGCGTAGTTGGTGTACTCCCATTGGTGGTGGTTTTCGGAGAATAAACTGGCCGGTAAATACCAGCGTTGTACTGTGGGCTCTAGGGCTTCGGTATAAATTGGCACGCCACGGGTGGAGTAGACGACGTGGTCGCCGACTCGTTCGCCTAGCCGATAGCCGTACTCCGACTGGGCAGAGGTGGCACCGGCCAGTCCTACCCAGAGGATCCAGGCGCGCGAATTCATCGTTACTCGACCCCTGCAAAAACCGTGATAAAACTGGTCGTTTCCGAGCGCCCTTTACTCCCTTTCTCAAAGACGCCCGGTGCCGCTTCGCGAATGCGCTCGGTGCCGATGCGCCCGACCCGCAACCCGACCTGAGTGGTGAGGATATACCCGAGGTATCCCGAGGTGACTGACAGTTGGACGGCGACCTGAGTCGAAGTCAGATCGCCGGTCTCTGCCGCGATTCCTCTGGCGAGCATGTCGTCTTCGTCGGCGACCAGATCGCGAAAGCGCAACAACTCGAGTCCCGTTTCGATCTTGGTATTGGGTGTTAGCCGCGTCTGGGCCAACACTTGGGCGATCCCGGCCCAGTGTTTGTGAGGTTCCTCTTCCTGCAAGAATTCGCTCTGCCGGAAGTACTCGCTCTTTAGGCCGGGTCGCAGCAAAAAGGAACCCCATTCTGCGGTATAAGACGCTTTGTTGATCACACCTAAAAAACTGGTGAAATCGCGGAGGGGCCGTTCATTGAGGTCCCTTGGATCGTCTAGCACTTGATGGTAGAAGTCGTATTTCAGCTTAGAGGTTAATTCGAGGCCCGGCACTCCGAGATGATCGACGGCGATGAACGACGAGTTGACCCAGGTATCCGCGGCTGGCAAAATATCCGGCACCAGCGGTCGGGCCGGGGCCGTTAAAAACGGCGTTGGCGCCCGGCGATCGTCCGGAATGGTGTCTTTCACTCGCTTGAGCATTTCGAAAACCCGCACGCGTCCAAAACCCGCCCAATTGCGGTCAAAGGTGAATAATCCATAGGTGGATTCGTTTGCTCGCTTTTGGGAAAACATGCGTTCGTCCACCCGTCCCAGCAGAAGACGCACATCTGGAGCGATGTCGAGCCCCACAAAGGCATTGTACCCGCGGCGATCGGCCTTGTAGAGATAGTCCGGCAGCACATCGTCTTCAAAGCGGTCGATCCAGTCGTTGTTGTTGAGATCGATGCCGAAGAGAAATTCCGGACGGTCCACTGCGAATCTCAGAAAAGGTTCTTCGTAATCGGGCAAGCTATTGGGTATGGTGGCGTTGTCGTTCTGATTGAAGTCGGAGATGAAGTCGTTGTTTTCATCCCAGCCGGGAAAGACAATATTATCGCCGACTGATTGCCCCCGGCGCACCCAATCGGGTAAACGGTCTTGATCGTCGTTGTCGTCGACGAATTCGTAGAAGGCGGTGGTAGGCGAATCGTAGAGAATGTCACCGGAGTGGTCGACGACGAATGCCGCGGTCGTCGAATAGTCTTCGGCGATGGAATAGCCCTCGAAAAAACCGAACCACGGGTATTGCTGTCTAGATAGGTTGAAAAAATAGGCATCGGCGTGCAGCGAAGAGATTTCGTGATTGCCGCTAGCCGAAAAAATGGCGGGATTGGGATACTGAAAAAAGCGCAGATTGCGGTCCCATTCTCCGTTGAAATCAAAGCCGAATACATCTTTGCCCTCGATGGTGAAACCCCCAACTATATTGGCGGTCGGCAAACCGTATTCATACCGCACTCGTTGCAAGTTCGATATATCTCGCACATTGCCCTCCGCCCGCTGCAGCACAATCAAGGCGGGTTCACTTTCCTCGATGATTTGGTTGGTGATGGGTGGTGCTGGGGTGGAGCGCCGACCGGTCTGCTTGTTGGACCACATTTCCACTTTGAAGTCGTTGGCTAATACGTAGTTGAATTCGACCCTGACAATTGAGAGCGGATCAGGACCGACGTAGGCCGGGCTCTTGAAATCGTAGTTCAAGACAATGCGCTCGTCGCCGTCGGCGGCCGTGAAACCTTCTTTGGGAAATCCGCCAAAGATGACCGGCCACTCGAGCCCCTCGCGCACCACTTGCTGGAGCGTGAAAACCGTCTCTAACTCTGTATCAAAATTGCGGGCGGTGATGCGAATGTCGTGACTGAAAAGGGCGGCTCCTCCGATCCCATCTTCTGGTGAATCGTCGCTCAGTACCATGGCGATGGCGGTGACTGGTGTTGAAGACTGGCCAGCCGTCAGGCTGCCGGCGATCAAATCGCCGCTGAATACGTCCAATCCGGTATTGGCGTTGCGGGCGTCCACCAAAGTGCCGCCGAGGGTGATGAAGTCGCCCACTTGCACGGTCGCCCGTCCGCCAATGAGACTGGTGGAATTGGAGACTCTAGCCGGCTGTGTGGTCACGCCCGTAGCCGGATCACTTATGCGCGAGGCAATGATGGTGGCTTGGTATTTATCTGCCGCAAAGTCCATCTGTAGCCCATTAAAACGCGGCTTGGAAAATGTCATGGGAGTGAGGGTGGTGCGGATTTCGTTGCCGACGGTGATCGCATAGGAAAACTGGCCCTCGGAATCGCTACTCACCGTGAGATTGTTGAACCAGTCGTTGAAGCGACCATCCTTAAAGATGCTGCTGCCTAGGGCCTGGGGTTGGTCCTGGTGCCAGTCGTACACCAGCCATCCGCGCGTGACGTAATGGCCGTAAATATCGTAGAAGTAATTGCCTTCGAGGGCGGTATTGACATAGCGCTGGTAGGGCTGACGCGCGTAGTTGGAATATTCCCACTGACGCCACTGGTATTCGTTGTACAGTTCCTGCGGCACGTACCATTTGCGCACCGACGGGTCGAGCGCCCCGAATAGGACCCCTGGGCCGCGGGGTTCAAAGCTCACCTCGCCGCCGCGCTGGGTCCCAAGGCGAGATCCGTAGTCCTGGGCCTCCGAGCCGCCAACACCGAGCAAAAGCGACAACAGCAGGAAGAATCCCCCCAGTTCGTTTCGGTTTGCCCATAGGCCCGATGCAGATGACATGCTCACCTCGTAGGCTTTTAATAGACAACGCCGACGGTACCGAGCCTTCTGTCAGCGCCGGTATCGGCGTTCAGCGTAACGGTGTATAGGTAATGCCCCGGAGTCACGAGCCGACCCTCATCGTCGGAGCCGTCCCAAGCAATGGCAAAACGCCCGCTGGTCTGTTTTTCTGTTTGCAGAGATCGGATCGATCGGCCGGCCAAATCAAATAGTTCGATCTCGACGAGAACGGGACTCGCTATGTTGGTAATATCGTAGTGAATAGCAGTGCGGTCGTTGATTTGATCCCCATTGGGT
>JAPOYQ010000134.1:2403-4044 GCA_026706505.1 Gemmatimonadota bacterium | reverse complement strand
CGCACAGGCCGGAATATCGGCAGGCGATTTGACAGGCGGCACCTTTGGATTTTGTGGCTCCGCCCGCCCGCAGTGGGTGTAATAAGTCCGGATCCGAGTTTGAAACGCGCCACCGAACAATTCGTAAACCGGTACTCCAAGCGCCTTGCCCTTGATGTCGAGCAACGCCGCGTCAATGGCCGAAATGGCTTGATGCGCCGCACCGCCCAACTGCCGCTGGGTCGCCCGATAGAGATCGAACTGGATTTTCTCAGTCTGGAACGGGTTGCGGCCCATGACCAGCGATCCCAGATAGGTGATCGCCGCTCGCAAAATGGCCTCCGAGCGGACGCAATTGCATTCCGCATAACCGGTAATGCCCTCGTCTGTCCCAACCTTGACGAAATTCAGCGTGCGCCAGCCACCCTCGCAGGAAAAGACGTCGATAGAAGTAACTTTCATGGAACGCTCCGTTCTCGTCATTCCTCAAACCAGATGGGACTGCTCCAAGCCAACTGGCCGTTCTCTTGGGTGACGCGCAGATAGTAATAGGCTGGCATCTCGCTCCGGTCGATGAAGTGGCCTTTTAAGGCGTAGAGCTCCGCGGGCAAGGCCCGGTGAGCCACGATCCAAGTGGGCAGCCCATCTACGCGCCAGCCCCGACGCCCCTGTAAAAGCTCGCCGATGCTGAAGCTAGCCCGGGAACCTCCGAGCTTGCCCGTGAGTGACCAGTCCGCGGGCGTGGCCAACAGGCTCTTGCTCGTACGGCAGTCGAATTCAAGTTCGACCCGCGTCTCTTCGGTCCCCTCCACCTCCACGCACAGGGCGTCGTTGGCCCTTGGCGCTGTGGAGCCATTGCGGGTGGTGAAGACCGCGCCGCGCGAGGTGTGGGACTGCCAAGCACACCTTTTCTCGTCCCATTCGAGGACGCGCTTGCGCCGCACCTCATCAAAGGGATCGGAGCTAAAGCAGGGCACGACCTGTAAAAGTCGTCCTCCCTCGATCTGCAGTCGCCCCTGCCAATCGTAAACTTGGTATCCCTTCATCGGCCCCCAGCCCCACTCAAAGCGCAGGCGATAGGGCTGGGGCTCTGTCCGTGGCGCGCCGTAGTCGGATACCTCTATGTGCACCGGCAAATTGTCGCGCACGACTTCCACGCTTTTGAGCACATCCCAACCCTCGACCCGGTAGTCCAACCTGCGCTCTGCTGGCCCACTCACCACCTCGCCCATCCAGGCCTCCCCAGCGCGAAAACACACCTCGATCCGATCTCCGGTGACGGCTGTAGTGCGCCGCTTCTGCAAGGCGTCAAAGAGCGCAGCGCGGCTATTCTCCTCGGCCCAAATCCCCGTCAGCCCTAACCCGTAACCTCCAGGATAGCCATCGTGGTTATCAGTGCCGGCCACAAGGCCAAACCGCTTGCCCAGAGCCAAACCGTGTTGCACAGTGTATTGATATCCGGCTGGACCGCCGCTGTGCCCCAGCATGGGATAGAGGCCACTGTCGCGCTCCGACGAGCCGTGCTCGGAGAAAATTTCCACCACCGGCGACAAAGCCTCGTCAAAGCCCTCCCAGTCCACCCCGCGCTCGTAGGCCGTGTGATGGGGCACCAAAATGGCCTGTCTATTCCTGAAATGGTCCTGCAAATCAACCAAACTCCGC
>JAPOYQ010000134.1:0-2393 GCA_026706505.1 Gemmatimonadota bacterium | reverse complement strand
ACTCCGCGCACAGTACATCGACTCCATCTCCTCGGCGCTGAGCACGTGCAGGTGGCCCCAGGCCGAGGAGTGCCACTCGTAGGCCGGGAAACAGGTAAACTCACCCGGCCGATTGTTTTCGCTAGCGGCCCGGCGGATCCGCTCCCAATTGGCAACCACCACGGGGTAGCCGTCCGGCACACCGCCGTCGGCGTGTAGTCCGTGCGGGGTGAAGGCGTAGAAGTCGAGGTGTGAGCGGGCGATCTCATAGCTGCGCTCGAGACTGCCCTGGGCATAACCGAGTTCGTTGTGATTGTGCAACTCGCCCCAGTACAGATTCAAATCCGGCATATTGTCCTCCTCGCAATTACCCCTTGACCGATCCGAGCTGGATGCCGCTGATGAACCAGCGCTGGCAGAGCACAAAGACGGCGATCATGGGAATGAGCATCAGCACCGTGCCAGCGCAAATCAGCCCGTAGTTATTGCTGTACAGATCCGAAAGCTTAGCCAGGCCCACCGACAGCACCATCATCGAATCCGAGTCGATCATAATTAAAGGCCATAAAAAAGCGCGCCAGCGCCCTAGGAACGTGAAAATGGCTAGCGCGGCCAGTGCCGGCTTGGCCAGCGGCAGAATCACGTGCCGAAATACCCCCCAAGGTGAGCAACCGTCAATATAGGCTGCCTCTTCAATTTCGTGCGAGATGCCCAACAGAAATTGTCTGAGCATGAAGGTGCCATAGGCGCTGAAGCAGCCCGGGGCGATCAGCGCGAAAAAGCTGTCCAGCCCTACGGGACGCCCCACGTAGTAATGGCGAAAATAGACGAATCCGCCGAACGCCTCCGTGCCAAAGACCATGTTCAGCCATTCTGGTATTTTCTTCATCAATACGAACTGCGGGATCATCAGCACGTCGGACGGAATCATCATCGTCGCCAAGTAGCACAAAAAAACTAGATCGCGCCCCCGAAACTGGAGCCGCGCAAAGGCATAGGCCGCCATGACGCTAGTGGCCACCTGCACCAGCGTCACAGCACAGGCGATAAAGAGCGAGTTGAGGTAGTAGCGCAGAAAGGAGAACGCCTCCACTACCCCCACGTAGTTGTCCAAAGTCCAGCGCGGCGGAATCCAGCCCAAGGTCACATCGACGTTGTATTTGAACGAAGTCAGTACGGTCCACAGTAAGGGCAATACCATGCCGCTGAGCAGAAAGAGCAGCGCCACATACGTGAAGGCTCCGGCCTGATCCCGCCGCGGCCCTCGACTTTTATCGACGCCAATGTCTGCGCGTTCGTCCGTCATCTCAGGCCGCCTCCAGTCTTTTGCCGCCAAAGCGCCAGTTGATCATCGTCAGCGCAAAAATCAGTCCGAACAGCACCATGGACACCGTTGCGGCATAGCCGATTTCCAAGCGCTCGTACGCCTGGGTATAGATGTAGTAACTCATGGTCGTCGTCGATCCCTCTGGCCCGCCCGCAGTCATGATATAGGCCGCCTCAAAACCGCCCTGCAATCCGCCAATGATGCTGGTGACAAAGATGAAAAAGGTCGTCGGTGCCAACTGCGGTACCGTGATGTGGCGCAACCGCGCCCACCAGCCAGCTCCATCCATCTCCGCAGCCTCATAGAGTTCCGGCGGGATATTCTGCAGCCCCGCCAAGTAGAGGATCATGTTAAATCCCCCGACGCTGGCCCACACGAACATGATGATGAAAGCCGGCTTGGCCCAGTTTTTGTCGATCAGCCAGCCCGGCAAAAGCCCAATGGCTTGCTCGGCGGGAATGCCCAAAAACTTGTATAGACTCCACAATAGTCCGTTGACGATGCCGACGTTTGGCTCGAAAGTGAAGACCATCTTCCACACCATGAAGATGGCCACGCCGTGGCACAGATGCGGAATGAAAAACAAGGTGCGGAAGGCGATGCGTCCCTTCAGATTTTTGTTGAGCAGCACCGCCAAGATCAAGGCCCCAGCCATTGAGAAGGGGATGTTGAGCATGAGGAACAAGGTATTGCCCAGATACTGCAAGAAGTAGGGGTCGAGCGCCTTCCACTCGCCGTCCACCCGATCAAAGCCCACTAACTCGGCAAAGTTAGCCAGTCCGATAAAATCGGGCGTTTGGCCGCTGGCCAGTTGGTAGCGGTAGAAGCTCAGCCCCGCAGCCGCCACCACCGGTCCCAAGGTGAAGATCAAGAAGCCGACTAAATTGGGCGTGAGGAAACCGACAGCAGCCCATCCCTGGCGCTTCATGGTGCTTCCCTGTAGATCCGATCCAGATAGGCGTTGGTCACTTCGTGGGCCTGCCGCAGCGACTCCGCCACTGTCTCCCGGCCCGCCAAAGCCGCGTCCAACTCATCCTGCATGCGCCGGAACAGATCTTCCCACCACACCTCCTGCGGAAAGATCTGC
>JAPOYQ010000298.1 GCA_026706505.1 Gemmatimonadota bacterium | reverse complement strand
GGATCAGTTCACCCCAATTGTTTTCGGGGGTAGCAGAGTAAAAGACGCCCGTGATCATGGGCAGCAAGTGCTAGACCAAGCCAAAGGTGGGAATCGACGCCGACACCATCATCATGGCGTAGATCAGCACCAACTCTTCCCGCCTCAGCGCCAAATTGCGAGCCAAGGTGCCCACCAAGATATTGCCCAACACTAGGTAGAAAAACAGGAAGAGAGCAACGGGGTTGCTAAAGCACCAAGCCATGAAGGTGCCCTGGATGATGGCGTTGGCGTAGATGGTGCCGACGCCAATGAGCAGGCACAACAGAGATCCCAGCAAAAAGGCCCGGAAGGAAAGAGACTGGCTCTCTCCGGCAGGAGTCTCACCCAAGTTGGTCTGTCTGATAAAGGTCTCGGCCATTCGCTCCCGAGCGCCCGACTTGCTATGGGGATCTACAGGCGTCACGAATTCTGAACCAGTGCTAGCAGAAAGCCCGGTACGCTTCCACCAGCTTGGTCGCCCCCTCCAAGATCAGGTTGCGCTCGTCCTCAGCCTCAAAGAACAAGGCTCCCTGTTCCACCCAGCGCCGAGCCGCCTCCGGCCCCGAAGCCGTAGTGCCGAACGGGATCCCGTGCTTTTTGCACAACTGTAGAATTTCTTCCATCGGGCCGCGCACATCTGGGTGGTCCGGCTGACCCGGCTGACCCATTTCCACGGAAAAGTCGCCTGGTCCGACATAGACCATATCTACCCCCGGCGTCGAGACGATTTCCTCGGCCCGCTCGTACGCCCGTCGCGTCTCTATGTGTACCACGAGGGATGTTTCCTCGTCCTGTGTCGCCATCCACGCCCGGTGATCTGTGACTTTGCAATAGTCGCTGTTGCCGTACCCCGGCGCTGCGGCGCGGGTGCCCAAGGGCGGGAACTTGATATAGCTGCGCAAGGTCTCAATGTCCTCCCTCGATTCCGTGCGCGGCAGTTGTAGCCCCACCACGCCGCACTCCAACAGTTTGGCTACTGCGGCCCGCTCTAGCTGTGGGGTTTTGGCAATGACCGGTAGGCCATTGTCGCGCGCGGCCTGCACGGTATCGGCTAGCGCGGTCAAATCGAAATAGCCGTGCTCAAATTCGATGTAGATAAAATCGCAGCCGGCCTGCTGGAAACACTTGACCAGCGACGGCCGCACGTACTCGGCAATCATGCCACCCACCAATACCTCCCCGGCCCGCAAACGGGCCTTGAGCTGGCGTCCGGGGCCTCCTTCGGGATAGAGGTACGCATTGAGTGGTTTGTCCGCGACAGGTTTGGGCATAGTCTATTTCCCCTCTCTACATTCTCGCGCTACTGCGACTTTAAACCGAACGATTATCTAGCGAATAGGCGCGGTTATCGCCGCCTATTTGCCACGTGCCGCGAAACAACGAGCGGCGCTTGGGCGGCATGGCCTCGATGATCTCGTGGCTGAGATTGAGCCGGTGCCATTGCGCCCACAGCGAATTGTAGCAATTGAAAACAGCGCAGCGCGGATTGTCTGTGTTGCGCCAATCGTTGGCCGCGTGTAGCAGACTTTCGGTGAAGACAATGGCCGAGCCGGGCGGGCAGCTATATTGGGCCATGGCCGCCCGCATGCGTTCCTCCCAAGGCGATTCGCCGATATTGGGCCGGTTGGGGTCGGGGCCGCCGTAGTTGAAATGGGCCTTGTGCGAACCAGAGAGAAACGTGGTGCCCCCTTGGCCGGCTTTCACTTCTTCAAGCTCCCATACCACCCGCGTCAGCCCGGAAAATATCTTGTTGCCCGCCACTTGGTAGCGCATGGCATTGGCTTGTTGCGGGGGCCGCACCACATGTGGCAGGCCGGTGCCGTTGTCGGTGCTTTTCCAGCCGGCGTGTCGCACTGTGATAAAGGAATTTTCGCAGCGGAAACTGTAATAATCGTCCCCGAGGTACGGCTCTTCGGCGAGAATCTCGGTGAGAATACCGACCACCGCCGGATGGTCCAAAAGTTCCTGCAAGGCACCTTGATAGCCCTGTTTAGCGCCGTCGTACACTTCAGTCTTCATCGCTTCGATTTCCGCCTCAGATAGCACCGAGGGCAACAAAATCCAGCCTTGGAGGTCGAAAAAAAACTTCTGCTCTTCAGTCATGGGCACGGGCGCGGCACGGTGTTCGCTCATGGCCTTCTCCTTGTCGATTCGTTACACCTGCTTGGTCCACTCAATCGGCTCGGGGGCGATGCCCTGTTCCCGGGCCCATTCGACCAAGCCATAGCTCGATCCCCCCAATAACTGCTTGCCAATATCATCTACTTGGTCCAGCACCTCGTCACCCGGTTGGACGAGGTTCATATTATCCCGCAGCCCTCCCATCCAGCGATAGCTGTAGCCTAGTATGACCACTTTCGCTGTGCACTGGCTTAAATTGGGTGCCGCCGTGTGGAAGACGCGGTTCTCAAACAAAAAGGCGTCGCCAGCATTGAGACACAAATCCACCGCCCCCTCTGGATCGACTTGGCCCCGAGGAATGGGCAACGGCGTCGGCAGCAGATGGGAGCCGGGAGCGAACATGGTGAAACCGGACTGCGGCGCGGGAAAATCCGTGAGGCAATAGCCTACTTTTATGCCGGCGCGGACGATGCCTTCATGGCCTAGATCCTCGGTCATACCGATGTCGCGATGCCATCCTCGCGTCCCTTCGCCGACATCGTCCTGTGGAAATTTATAGATAATCGCCGTAGTGTGCAGATGGATATTAGGCGACAGCAATTGCACCACTAGCGGCACTGTCGAGGAATGGGTCAGCAGCGGGTGAAACGCTTTCTCTTGTACGATCCCCGGCCGCCGCTGAACGTAGTATTGGTCTGCTTCGCGTCCGAATTCATCGATCATCCGGTCGCACACTGTCGTTAGCTGCGCCACCTCTTGCTCCGTCAGCGCCCCGGGGACGACCAGATAGCCGTTGTCGTCGAAGAAGCGACGCTGTTGCTCCTCCAGTAGGACCAATTCCATTGCGAACTCACCTCACTCTATGAGCTTTAGATCAACTCGGAGTCGCAGCGGGGGCAGTGTTCCCACGCGGGCGATTCCACCGGCTTGTCGCAATCCGGGCACAAGCCGAGGGGATGCTCGTCCTCGCGGCAGCGGCGGCCGTCTTTGTAGGTAATGCAGCGCCAGACCGTCTCGCCGTCGGTGGCGTAAAAAGTCCACGTGCCCATCTTGCGCCCGTCCGAGCTCTTGCCGCGGTATTCATTGAACTGACCGGCCTGTTTCCGTTTGCCGTTTTCATAGTAGGCTACGTGGTCGCCGGTGAGCTGATTTTCTTGATAGTGATTGATGCTGGCGGGCTGGCCGTTTCTGTGGTACTCGACCCATTTGCCCGTCTTTTTGCCCATGTCGAACGCGCCTTCGCGCCGCTTGCCGCCGTCGGCGTAGTACAGCACCCAAGGGCCGTGTTTTTTGCCATTTTTGTACTCGACGTCTTCGAGATGGCTGGCCATGATTTCCTCCATATTAATTGGCCGATACGTTTACCGGTTGGCCTTTAGCGCCCTTAACTGGGGGGTATCCTTAGGTGAGAAATGATATAAGTACAATCTACATCCCCTGTCTCTAGGAACAAAGAATTTCCATCACCAGCGTCATGCCCCTCAAGTAACGCCGCACTCATAAGGCCCTAAGTCCGGGTCGGTGTTATGAACACCGCGATAAGTGCTCTTACCCCGAAGATAACGCACCTCTATCTCCACGTCCCGCACATAGATGAGCGGCGTAGCCTCCGGGTCGCGCTCGTGTAAGGTGACCTCCACGACATTGGTTCCCTGCACAGGCCAGTGGGCCTCGTCCAGCCGGAAGACGAACCAGTAACTCGAATGCGAGCGGTAGCGCGGCGCGGTCATCTGATAGATGTGGTCTATCTTGCGCGTGATATGCGCTGGTAGTTCGTCCCCGTTCAGCTTGAAGCTGAGGCGGTCGCGGTCGGTAGCGCGCATCAGCCGTATCCGCAAAATCACCTCATGAACCCGTCCCGCTGCGCCCCAGCGCGGCAGATCGTCGCTGATCGGCAGTTCT
>JAPOYQ010000389.1 GCA_026706505.1 Gemmatimonadota bacterium | reverse complement strand
CATGGGTCGGGCAATAGCTGTTGGACCTCACGACGGCGCTTACGAAGCAGCGGAACGAGCGCGACGGTGAAGTTACCTACAAACCGAATTGCCACTCATACCGGAAAATGGATAAAGCAATTCAGGGGATCTGAAGAGGTAAACGTTTCAAATATATACTAGAAGAGATTTAGGATTAAAACAGCCGAACCGACTCGGCCTAAGAGCCTAGCACATAATCCGCAGTCTTATCCATGCAAACCCCAAAAGGAGCAAACCTCAATGACCGCACAAGCCCAACCCGTCGTCTTCGTCTCGCTCACCGGCGACGAAGCCATTAAGCTCTACGACCTCGACCCCCAATCGGGCGCGCTGGACCTGCGTGCCACCAGTCCGGCGCACGGCCCATCGGGCGCACTCTTTTTGCACCCATCGCGCCCCGTGCTCTACGACGGCCACGTCGGGGCCTCAACCCTCGCCAGCTTCCACCTCGACACCGCATCGGGCGAGTTGACCCTGATCAACAAGGTGGACACCGGCCTCGACACCCCCGCTCACCTGATTACCGACCCCGCCGGTCGCTTTCTCCTCACCGCTTATTACACCGGCGGCGGCGTCACAGTACACCGCTTAGACGACGACGGAGCCATCGGCGAGCTCGTCCAGCGCATCGACACGGGGCCCAAGGCACACGCCGTCCTGCTGACCGAAGGCGAGCGCTTTGTCTTTGTGCCTCACGTCTATCCCAACAACAAGACCAGCCAGTTCCGCTTCGACGCCAGCACCGGCCAACTCTCGCCCAACGACCCGCCCGTTCTGGCTCCACCGGAAGGCGAGCCTGGCCCCCGGCACATATGCTTCCGCCCGCTCGGCGACGTCGCGTACATCGTCAACGAACAGGGCAACACGGTCACCGCCCACCGCTTTGACCCCGAGCGCGGCACCCTCTCCATCTTCCAGGACATCTCGACCCTGCCCGAGGACTACACCGAGGGCGGACACACCGCCCACGTCGAAGTCCATCCCAACGGCCAGTGGTGCTACGCATCCAATCGCGGTCACGACAGCATCGTCGGCTATAACATCGACGCCGACGGCGCGCTCAGCCCGTTTGGACACTATCCGGTGCCGGCCAGCCCGCGCTCGTTCAACATCGACCCGACCGGCACGTACCTGTACGGCGCCGGAGAAGCCGCAGACCGCATGACCTGTTACCAAATCGATGCAACCAGCGGTGCCCTACAGCCCATCGCAGATTACGAAGTGGGTAGTCAGCCGTTTTGGGTCATGGTGACGACCCTTTAGTCTAGCCCAAGCGCTTCGTCGATGTCCTGCTGATAGGCCCGCACGGCTCCGCCCATAATCTCTTCCATGGACAGCGAACGCCCGGCGTGCGCCGACTCATAGGCTCCCACAATCGCCGCCACGGCCTGCATCCCGCCAAAACCATCCACTTCGGGTTGGCCGCCGGTGAGGATGGCTTGGGCAAAATCGTGGTACTCAATGGCCAAGTGCCGGGAGTCGATTTCGTAGAAGGATGTTGCGGAAGGATCGTACTCTACGCCGTCGGCACCAAAGAGGCGCTCGGTGATCTCGTCGAGGTGAAAATCCGGCAGGAGCGAAAGGATTTCGCGGCCCTTTAGCTCCTTGCCTTCCAAGCGCAACACCGCGGGCCGGCCATTGCGGTCGCCGGGGGCATAGAGCGCTCCCCAGCGGCCGTGAACGCTGCGCTCCCATCCCCGACCGCCGCGGCCCGCCACCAACACGAGCTGCGCCAGCGCACCAGACTGCATCCTGTATAGCGCGACGACTGAATCCTCGCCCGTGGCCTCTACACTATCGGGATAGGTCTTGGCCCGCTCGCGGTAGGATTCGAGGGGGTGATCGTCGTAGCCTTCTGGCCTGCGCCGCACCGGCTCGACAATGAAGCCACCGCCGAAGACGTGCGCGTAGTCCCCCATGTAGTATTGGATGATGTCGCCGTAGTGGACGCCCATGTCCAAGCCAATGGCCCCCTTTTCCTTGAGATGGCGCCAAGGCGTAATGGTTATGCGGTCGCTGCCACCGGCCGACGCCTGTATCATCAAAAAGGGATCCCCGAGCAGGCCGGACTCGACGATGGCCCGCGCCAAGCGGTTGGGCGGGTCGCGGCGGTAGTTTTCGGCGGTGGCCAGCACGGCATTGCCGGTGCGGGCCGCGTCGATCATGGCTTGGCAAGCGCGCATGGTAATGCCGAGGGGCTTTTCCACCAGCGCGTGCTTGCCGGCCAACAGCGCCGGCACGGCCACTTGGTGGTGCGTTGAGCCGTCGGTAACCACATCGACGGCCAGGATATCATCGCGCTTGAGCATCGAGTCCATATCCGTAAAGATCAGCGGCTCGCGCCCGAACAGCCGCTGCACTTCGCGGGCGGCAAACTCGGCGTTCGCCCGGTTCACATCGCAGACAGCCATCAATTCGACATTGCCAATGCCGCTATCTTCTAACACCTTGTAGGCCAAGATGTGGCGATGGCCCATGCCGCCGCAGCCGACGACGCAAAGCGGTACTTTTTCCATAATAGGGTCTCCTGTTGTGTATGCGGAAACTCGTGCGCGGCTACGGGCATTGTCAAGGGGAAGGCAAAACGCGAGAGGAACACTTTGCTGAAACGCTCTCCACCGATCATAAAGGGATGCACGCCCAAGGCGCTGATCGTCGGGCTGCTCGGTGCCCTTTGCATGGGCCTCGGCTCGACCTACAACGATATGATCATCAAAGGCTCCGGGCTAGCCGTGTGGAACCTGACCCCTGGGGCGACTTTTCTCTTTTTTGTGCTAGTCCTCCTCTTAAACCCGCTCTTGCGATTGCTGCATCCGCGCCTGCCCTTGCAACGCGGCGAGTTGGCCGTAGCCTTCTTCCTGATCCTGCTGGCCAACACCTTGTCGGGCCGCGGCCTGCCCGCGCAACTCCTGCCGGTAATTACTGGGGCCTATTACTACGCCACGCCGGAAAACGGTTGGGCCGAGATCGTCCAGCCCTACATGCCCGATTGGCCGGTGCCCCAAAGCCGCGACGCCATCTGGGGCTTTTACGAAGGCGACCCGACTGGGGCCGTGCCGTGGGCAATCTGGGCGGCTCCTCTGTTGTACTGGGCCGTGTTCGGCCTAGCCCTCTTTCTGGCGATGGTGTGCCTAATGGTGATCGTGCGCCGACAATGGGTAGAGCACGAGCGCCTAGCCTATCCCATGGTCCAGCTTCCCCTGGCCATGATCGCCGACGACGAACGCGGACGGATCATCAAACCCCTGTTCCGCAGCGGGTTGATGTGGATAGGATTTGCCGTCCCCTTTGTCCTAGCCTCGATCAACGCCTTGCACAACTACTTCGTGATCATTCCCACCGTCAGCACCTCGCTCGGCGGCTTGTCGATGTTCCGCGGCGCGGTGTCGCTGGGCTTGAATCTAAATCTGTCGATGGTCGGCTTCTCCTATTTCATCCCCCAGAACATCGCCTTGGGCTTGGTCTTTTTTTACATCGTCAATGTGGTGCAGCGCGGGTTGTTGGGGATGCTGGCTTGGGGGGGCAAGGACGAAACCATGGGCGCGTACAGCCAGTACACCGACCCGATCATCATCCACCAAGCCATGGGCGGCATGATCGTCTTGGTCCTGGGGTCTTTGTGGGTGGGCCGGCGCCACCTCGGGAACGTGCTGCGCAAGGCGTTGGGCCGCGCGCCAGAGGTAGAAGATGCCGATGAAATTACCTCCTATGGCGTGGCCGTGTGGGGAGCCGTGGCCAGCTTCCTAGTGATGGGTGTCTGGCTGTGGCAATCCGGTATTCCGCTGCCCTTTGTTCCCCTGCTACTATTCGGCGCATTCGTCGGGTTTATGACCATTGCCCGCGTCGTCGCGCAAGGTGGGGTCGCGTCCATGTTTCCGCCTACTAACGGACCGGACTTTGTCGTCGCCAATGTCGGAGGCACTGTGTTGGGCACTAAGGGCATGGCCGGCATGGCCCTGAGCTATGCCTGGAGCGTGGACACCTTGATCCTGATGATGAGCGCGTGCGCCAATGGCCTGAAGCT
>JAPOYQ010000781.1 GCA_026706505.1 Gemmatimonadota bacterium | reverse complement strand
GGAGTCGAGAATGTCTTGGGCATCGCGGTCGGGCCAAGGCGTATCGTGAGCGTGGATGCAGTGCACAGCCACGCGCTCGGCCTCAGTGTCCACGGCCTGGGCCAGTTCCCCGCGCCAGCGGTCGTAATCGCCGTTGCTCAACTCAGCCCAGTCCAAGGCGCACAAAACCATGGGCGATTGATCGTCCGGCACCAAAATCACCCCTAACGCGGACAGCGGGTCGGCTATCCCCTTGGCTGGTGGATACCACCCCGCACAGAGCGGATGGCCCAGCGGCGGCGTAACGTCAGATTGAAATGTGGCGAGTTGAAGCATGGTTTTCTCAATACGGGATGATTGCAGGTATTCCGCGCCGCTTAATATACGCGACCTCCACCTTGACAGGCCACCGCCTAAGTCAATTATTGGAAGCCCAATCAGTGCTTTTCCAATAGGAGCTTCCCATGAAAATCGCCCACATCGAGCAAATCCCCATCGCCATGCCCCTAGCCAAGCGCTACGACAACCACGCTGGCCGCATGCGCATGTACGACATAGATCAACATATAGTAGTTAAAGTACACGGCGACAATGGGTTAATCGGCTACGGTGACTACGAAGATAACCCCAGGCCCGTACCCCAAGCCGAGATCGACGCGCTCATCGGTACCAACCCCTTCGACTATCTGTCCAACAATTTCCACATGGCCTTGGGCATGGCGCTCTACGACTTGATGGGCAAGCACGTAGGCGTGCCCGCGCACAAACTGATGGGGCAAAAAGTGCGCGACGCCGTCCCCTGCGCCGCTTGGACCCGCCCCTGTCCCCCCGACGTTTTCGCCGGTGAGATCCAGTGCGCTGTCGATCAGGGCTACCGCGTCTTCAAAATGCACTCGAACGACCGCTACGACGTCATCGAGCAGACCCGGGCCGCAGAAAAGGTAGCACCATCCGGCTTCAAACTGCACTGGGATCTCAACCACAACCGCACGCTGGGCACGATCTTGCCCATTATCGCCGAACTGGAAAAATTGCCGATCGTCGGATTTTTCGAAGACCCGCTGGTGTGGAGCGATATCGACGGCTGGCGCACCCTGCGCGAGAAGACCAAAATCCCCCTCATCATGCACGTCCCCCAATTGGGCGGCATCCAAGAAGTGATCCGCGGGGTCGCCGATATCTACATGATTGGCGGACGCATCGGCGACACCCTGACCTCGGGCTTTGCCTACGGCAAGGCCAATATCCAGTGCCTGATCCAGCAATCCGGCAATACCCTGATGAAGGCCCTCACCCTGCACCAAGCCGCAGTCCTGCCCACGGCCTCGGCCCATACCATCAACCTAGACGACCAGTTCGAGTCCGATATCGCTGAAAAAATCCCAGTCGTCGAGGGCTTTTCACCTGTGCCCGAAGGCCCGGGGCTAGGCGTGGAAGTGGACGAAGAAGCCCTGGCCCAAGCTGCCGCCCGCGCTCACCTGCCCAGGTACGACTATATCGGCGTGCTGCACTTTGCCGGCGGCCACAAAGCCTACACCTTGGGCAGCCCCAACATCAACCGCCTGACCGGCACCGAAGAGGGTCGCCTCCAGGGCCTCAACTTCGAGTACTGGACTGACGACGGCTCTGCCCAATACGCCCGCGTCCTCAAGAGGTTGCAGGAGGAAGGGCCGTTTATCGAGGGTTAGGAGGAATGCACAACTATCAGAATAAACAGCAAGAAAAATCCCGGTAAAGTCACGGGGTCAAGTGCATCCTCAAAAGGCGCGCGCCAACGGTGTTAGAGGGAAAGTCTGGCGAGCCGTAGAAGCGATGCGCCGGCCAGAGATTCAGAGCGTCCTGATAGAAGGATCCGCCCCGTACGACGCGCCAATAGCCGGTGGTAGGCCCCAGAGGGTCAACCCGAGGTGAACGATTATAGTAGTCCTCTCCATACCAGTCCTGCACCCATTCAGATACATTCCCGTACATATCGTGCAACCCCCAAGGATTTGCGCGCTTCAGACCCACTGCATGGGGGTACTTCTCGTTCACATCCCACGCACTCGCAGAATACCACGCATAGTCAGCTAGCTGACGCTCATCGTCTCCAAACGACCACTGCGTCGAGGTCCCCGCGCGACACGCATACTCCCATTCCGCTTCCGTCGGCAAACGATACAAAACCGAATCCGCCGCAGAATTTAACGCCCTTATAAAATCCTGCACGTCTTCCCAGGAAATATATACCGCCGGATGAGACGGATTCTTAACCACATAATCCTTTCCGTCCCGCGACCAAGGTTCGCCCCATGGCCGTTGTCCCATCACCGCCTCCCACTGCCCTTGGGTGATTTCGTACTTCCCCAACCAAAACCCTTCGCTAATCTCCACCTCGTGCCACGGACGTTCACTCGAATCCCGCCACGCCTCCGAAGGCGGCGAGCCCATGAAGAACGTCCCTCCCTCAATCCAAACAAATTCCATCGCCTCCCCACCGGGCAGCAGAAACGTCTTCACATCGCCCGTCGAGTTGCCGCAAGCGACCAACGCCAAGACCCCGCACGCAAAGAGAGCCGTCAAGAGATGCAACCTATAGCACAGCATGCGATTCTCTCCAGATAAGGGATGAATGCGCCAAATATCTCGCCAAACACACGGGTAGGCCCCTTCCTACTGAAAGATTCCATCGTTCAATACCCAGGTACGCTGGTCTTTCTTCCGATCCAAGCGATCATAGCACGGAATGTCGGACACTGTTCCGCCACCTCTCGTAGATCTGCGTTTCTGAGAATGGCATAGCTATCCGTGTTCTCACGATAGGACTGCTTGAGATGTCTCCGAAAGAGATCCTCAACAATTCTCTTCGGGGGTCTGTCTTGATTCTGCTCCTCTGGAGGTTGTCGCCAGCCGCTAGGCCTGTTCGACATCTTAAGTCGGGACTGAAGTTGGCTCGTCGCGGCAAGGAGCAGCACTTCCAAATCGTGTTTCAACGCGCTGGAATAAAAACGCGCGATATGACTGTCAACATCACCCCGTCTGACCTCCCGTTGCAAACTCTGTTTTACGAGCCGCTTTTGCACGTCTCGTAGTTCTTCCAAGTTGTCGTGCTTGTATTCCGTATCTGCATAATCCCGATTCGGATAGAGATCGGGTAAGCCGACAACAAGATCGTGTGTATCATTTGCCAGTTTTTCGGTCGCTCGTGAACCAATTTTTCTGAAGTATTTGGACTTGTTGTCAAGAGGTATCAGCTGAATGCCCCAGCCTTTAGCTCTGAGATTCTGCTTCCAGTCGTTCAACAATGCCGACAGTGCCTTAACCTCCGAAGGCCCTTCCACAAAAATCCATACCTTCATGCACCGGCCTCTAATTCGCCGGAACGGTGAAGATCACCCAACGTTTCGCCAGTAACGTTATTGAGCATTTTCACAAGTGTCTTGCGGTTCGCGGGACGATGCCACGCGACTTTTGCGTCATCCGTATTTCGCGCCATCACGGCTACATCGGCTATATCGAAGCAGTTGAGCAGGTCCGGGCTGTGCGTCGTCACGATCACCTGGGTGCGCTCCGCCGCTGTCTTGATCATTTCGGCGACAATCGGCAACAGGCCGGGATGCAAGCCCAATTCCGGTTCATCGATGGCCACCAGTGGCCGCGGCTGTGGATTTAGCAGGGCCGTCGCCAAGCAGAGGAAGCGCAGCATGCCGTCCGACAGCTCCCACATCTCCATAGACCGGGACATGCCTCGCTCGCGCACCCGGACGAGCACTTGCGGTGGTGTTCCATGTGTGGTATCACAGTGAATTTCCTCGAATGCGGGATAGGCCACACGCAGAAAATCGCGTAACTCCTCTGCTGCTGAACGGTAATCATATCGGGTTAGGATTTCGTGCAGCACGGTCCCCAAGTTGTCGCCGTTGGATGATAATGCTGTATCCGGTTTGATATCGGCAGCCTTAGTGCGGAGCGTGGAAGACCTCGTCACGTCGAAACCCGGATAGAACGCCATACTAGCCAATACAGCATGTACCCAAGCAGGAACGGGAAATTCATTGAAGAAGTAGATTCGTGAAAGCAACAATGCG
>JAPOYQ010000529.1 GCA_026706505.1 Gemmatimonadota bacterium | reverse complement strand
CAGTTTCATCGGGCTGGTGCTGAGCGTCAGCGTCGGCGCAGAACCGCTGCTTGAAGGCCAGGTAATACTTTCTTCGGGCCAACCAGCCCCCGGGGTGGAGGTGATGCTATTCGATTTGAGCGATCTGCAACGCGGAGCCATCGCCCGCACCACTACCGACGCAACCGGGTCTTTCGCGGTGGCCGTCAGCCGAGCTAGGGGCCGTGCTCTGCCAGATGGCTTTGCGCTAGGACAAAACTATCCCAATCCGTTCAATCCCTCGACGATCATCCCCTATCACCTGTCGGCATCGTCCCATGTGAGGCTGGAGGTGTTCAACCTGCTGGGACAGCGGCTGGCGACATTGGTGGATGCGGAACAGGCGGCGGGGGCGCATACCGCGCTGTGGGACGCAACCAATGCGGCGGGACAGGCGGTGAGTGCGGGAGTGTACATCTATCGGCTAACGGTAGGTACAAAACGTCAGACGGGGCGCATGGTGCTCATCGACGGGCAGGCAGGGGTGCCGGCGGCGGGGACGCCACAGCCGGTGCCGCTGGCAGAGGTTGCCCAAGATCGGGATTACGGCTTGGTCGTTTCGGGCCGAGGTATCGCCCTCTATATAGTCCCAGCCTTCCGAGTCGAGGCAGGCATGGCCCCGGTGGATTTGGTGGTCGAAGCTTCTGGTAGTACGCCGCGGCCGAAGGTAGCGGAGGGAGGGATTCTCGGGGATGTGGACGGCAACGGGGTCGTCGATATCGTCGATGCGTTGATTGTGGCGATGTATAGCGTCTATCCCTCCATCGATCTACCGAGCAACTCTAATATTTCTCTCGGCGATGTAAACTACGATGGCCAGATCGACTTTATAGACGCCTACCTAATCGGGACGTACAGCGTTGATCCCTCAGATCCCCTGTTACCCGAGGGTATCGGCCAAGCAGTCACTGTCGCAGATAGCCCGAACCCGGACCTTGGTCCTCCGCCACCGCCTGCAAATGTAAGGTTCCAGTATGGGCAAGATATAAGGTTTAGAGTCTCTTGGGATCCTTCTCCAAGAGCAACTTTCTATGAAGTATATTGGGATGGAGCACCCGTTTTTTCCGTAAGTTGCCCCGGAGACTGTGAGAAGATAGCCACAGTGAAAAACACAAGCGTTGAGCACCACTCTGACTCTTTTTACAATGGATACTGGGTAAAGGCCTGCAATAGCGCAGGCTGTTCACAATGGGTTAGTGCTGATTGGAGGCTGTTGCTGGTCGCGGAGACGGTGTCTGAGAATGCGGTCACGTTGCGGCTGGTTGAGCACACTTATCCCACTACCAACATCCAAGATGCAGTACAGTTGTCGGGATTGGGCGCTGCAGGGGTCAACATTTCCAGTGTGAGCCGCGTCAGCGATACCGTAGTAAAGGTTGAGCTGACCTTCGACGACACCGCCACTCCCACAGAGTCGCCTTTGAAGTTCACCGTGGATGCAGGTGCGGTAGCCAATTACGACGGACCTGATCTGGTGGTCTTGAAGCGGATATATCTTGGCGTGGACCTAGCCGTGGAACTCTCAGTGGATGATAGCAGGCCGGATGCCGGCGAATACATTTATCTGAGTGCGACAGTGCAAAACCTAGGTTCTGTACCTACTCCTTTACGGCCACATATGACCTTGGGCTATTATCTCTCAACAGATGCGACAATCTCGACAAGCGATATACAAGTATCTACTGACGAAGTGTTTTCTCTTGACCCTCTTGAAAGTAGCGATGAATGGACGCGTGTGAATGCACCTTCGACTCCGGGCACGTACTACTATGGGGCCTGTGTTCCGGTTTTGCTAGGAGAGTCTGATGGCACAAACAACTGCTCCCGTGCTGTGCCAGTCACAATTAGTGGCGACGGTTGATGACCACAGCAATACCCAAGCTAACGCAATCCTGCTTCCGTTGGACAACTCGCATTCAGGGCAAGGGGCCGCAGTAGGAGGGCTACCACCGGCTCCCTTGGGCAGCCCAAGACGGCGAAGGTCGCCCCTTGGCCAGCGGTATCTACTTTTATCGATTGGAGACAACCAACGGCATCTTGACGCGCAAATTGACCCTGCTACGCTGAGCATGTACTAAGACATTTTATAAAGGAGCGAAGTCTATGAAGTCATTGATCGGCAGTTTCATCGGGCTGGTGCTGAGCGTCAGCGTCGGCGCAGAACCGCTGCTTGAGGGTCGGGTGCGGCTGTCGTCCGGGCAGCCAGCGGCCGGTGTGCAGGTGCGGCTGTTTGATCTGACCGATCTGCGCCGGTTCGTCGGCACGACCACGGACGAGACCGGGCATTTTGCACTGCCGCTGCGAACGTTCTCTACGCCTAGAGGCATGGCTCTGCCGACCGACTTTGCCTTGGGACAGAATTACCCCAATCCGTTCAATCCTTCCACTGTCATACCCTACCAACTGCCGACATCTGCCCATGTGCGGCTGGAGGTGTTTAACCTGCTGGGGCAGCGCTTGGCGACGTTGGTGGATGCGGAACAGGCGGCGGGGATACACACGGCGCAATGGGACGCTACAGATGCAGCGGGCCGGGCCGTGGGGGCCGGAGTGTATATCTATCGGCTGAGTAGCGGCGAAATGACAGAAAGTCGGCGGATGGTGTTGGTGGATGGGCAGGCTGGGATTCCGGCGGCGGGGGCTGCTCCGGTGTCGGTGCGGTCGGCAGGCGAGGGTGAGATAGAAGCGGATGGCTCAGTTTATGGATTGACCGTTTCAGGTGAGGGGTTGGTCGCGTATGTGAACCCGACTTTTCGGGTGGGGGTTGATGAGGTGGTGGACATTGCAGTTGAAGAGCACAGCAGTGCGCGGATGAAGCTCGCTGCGGATGGGGTTTTAGGCGATGTGGACGGCAATGGCCAAGTCGATGTTTTCGATGTGCTGTATGTGTTGCTGTATAGCGTGGATCCGTCCATTGTGCTGCCCAACTACGGCGATATTTCGCGTGGCGATGTGAATGGCGATGGTCTGGTCGATGTAGCCGACGCGGTGCTCCTTCTCCGATACCTCAGCAATCCATCCGATCCTGCGTTGCCGCTAGGCATCGGCCAGGATCCTGACGGCACCCTTGATGGAGCGACTCAGGTCGATTTAGGAAGCTCGACTGATGGCTCGTTATCGGAGGGGGATACAGATTACTTTCGCGTTGAGATGAGCAGTGCGGGTACTTTAATAGCCTATACGACGGGCAGCGTAGATACCGAAGGGGCTATTTTGGATAGCTCTGGCACCGTCTTGGCTCGTAATTCCGACAGCGGTGCTGGCTACAATTTCGAGGTTTATGTTCCCGTTGATGCAGGCACCTACTACATCGAAATAAAGGGGTGGCGTTCTTCGACAACAGGCGACTACACGCTTCATGTGGTTGGCCATGACGAAGCCGCGCCCGTGGAGACCGAGTACGAAGAAGAATACGAAGAATACGTTGAGGCTGTCGGCCTGATTGTACGTGATAGCGGCACTGAAATCGTCCGCGTTGAAAGCGGTCAGGTGACCGGCGAGATTGAGGTTGGCCACGGCTTGAAAACGGACCTGTTGTCCGTGGGCTTTATCGCCGAAGACGGCGATCTTTTCACCCCAGACGCAGGCGATGGCTACGCCCTCGACTGGGAAATTGCCGACGAGAGCATCGCCGAAGTCGAACATCACGCCGAGGACGGTGCTTGGGCTTTTCACATCATCGGCCTAGCGGAAGGCCAGACCACCATCCGCATCAAAATCAACTACGAAGACCACGCCGATTTCGTCTCGCCGGAAATCGAAATCCACGTCGAAGAAAGCGGGCCGGGCTTTGCGGTCGAGATAACGCCTGAAGTCATTGGCTTATATAGCACGTTGGTCACCAGTCTTACGGACATCTTCTTCGCCGCGCTGGTTCCCGGTACGACGTCGGTGCCGGGGGAGGGCGGTGGCTCGGTGGAGATATATGGCAACGATTGGACGTTGCAGGATTATTCGCCCGATGGCGCATTGATAATTAACGGTGCCTTGAACATCGACCTGACGCAGACTCCCATTCCACTGAGAGGGG
>JAPOYQ010000474.1 GCA_026706505.1 Gemmatimonadota bacterium | reverse complement strand
TCAATGTCGCGGCGTTGTGATCGTTTGGTACCGCCGCAGAGCAAAATTACAATCGTCCTTCCAAGTTCTCCATAATACACGCGATATCCCGGACCATAGTGGATTCTCAGTTCAAACACACCTCCACCTAGAGAGTCGGCATCGCCCATATTGCCTTGTCGCACGCGATTAATTCGGTTGCGGATAATAGCTCGTGCTTTTCTATCTTTGAGAGACTCCAACCAATCATCAAAGGGCACGTTTCCTTGCGAGGAAACGTAATTGCGCAACGTCCTAAGAGACGTATTCATATGCAGAATGTAGCGTGTGCGCTACAAAAAGCAAACCAAGGGAGCGGCGTTTAGCGCGTCAATGGGCCACACTACGGGCTGGTCGAGTGAGCCCTTGCTCCCCTTTGCTGGTAGAGCAAGCCGGCGATATTGATCCGGCTACGGGCCGACAGGCAACCAAACTGTACTGCGAGCTCGGTTGAAGGACTGGCAAACGATCCTCAGGGGAGTTGCCAGACCCTTTGCGGTGCGCTCAGCGCCTTGACCGAGAGTCCAAAAAGGTGCCTCATTTTACCTATACTTACGGTATGAGAGTGACTGGTTTCCTGGCGCACCCGTGTGAAACGGACCACAAGGGTGGGTCGCTCCGCTCCCAGCCCCAGATTTTTTCCCTCCTATATTGGTGAGAGGGAGAAAAATCTTTACGGTTGACCAAGGAGGAATCTATGGACCCGGAGAAGCTACCGTTATTTGGTGGAATGGCAGGGGCTACCCTCAACGTGGATAAGTTCGAGATCTGCGAGGGATTGGTCATTCGGCGGACATATGCTCACGTGATGTCACCATACATACTAGCCTTCCGGCGACCGGAGCGCGCTGGCCAACACCATCCAGGGCCGTGGAAGCCGGCACGCGGCGGCCACGTGGGGTTGGATGTAGAGATCGAAATTGCATTACAGGTGGAAGCGCGTCCCACAGGATTCAACCGCCTCAACACCCTATGGTGGGTTCTCACACTACTACGGTTATCGACTGGTGCAAGGTTAAGGATGCCAGTTGTGTCCGATACTGCGTTTTCGTGTATTGCAGAGAGTTCGACTGAACCCACCTTGTGGCCAATCGAAACGTTGCCTCGGCAGCTTCACACGATGCCTGATCCGCCGGAAGTGATTGGGGAGAAAGAGTTGCTGTGGGTGCGCCAAGCATTTGGTCCTGGTTCCGAGCTGATGAATGATGAAGCTTTCGGGCGTGCATTTCAGACTTTCGATGACGTTATCTGGGCACACTCATCTGGCAGTGCGATCGTAATGACTTGGGCGGCATTGGAGACCCTGATACGGCCCGGACGCTCTGATATCACTAAAAGACTGGCATCCTCGTTGGCTGCGCTCTTGGAGCCCCCGGGTGCCGAGAGAGAACGGCTATTCCAGCAGATTAAATTGCTATACGAAACCCGCGGTAGTTCCGCTCACGCCTCCCGTTCGCCGGGAGCGCAGCAGCTCTTTGAGAGTTTAGCCGTTGCTCGACGAGCCTTCATCGCGTGTATCGACAACCGAGAGGTACCGAAGGCTGAGACGCTTTACGAAATGTGGCGACTGAAGAGGTAGTGGCCCGTTCCCAGCGCATGCCGCCCTGACCGATCCGGCCTCGATCCGGACCTATCTGGAGGGGGTAGGGCTGCCGGCGATGCCCCCGCCGAGAGCCCCGCCTCAGCCGCGGTTCGAGTTCACCGCCTGACCCGCCTTCTCGACCCGTCGCCGGGCGTACGGTTGGGTGTGCCCTCAACGGTCCCTCAGGCCCCGGATTGATCCGGATACGGGCCGATAGGCAACCAAACTGTACTGCGAGCTCGGTTGAAGGACTGGCAAACGATCCTCAGGGGAGTTGCCGGACCTTGGCGGTGTGCTGTCCGCTTTGACCGAGAGTCAAAAAAGGTGCCTCATTTTACTATACATTTGGCAGCAGTCTGCTGAAATTTGCTTGCCGAGGTGGTTGGAGCGCTGAGTGCGGCTATTTGTATGGCAGGGGTTCAGGTAGATTGATTTGACTAGGTACTATCGAAGCGTGATTATTGAGAATTAAAAGCGATTACCAGCCCCACACTCTCACTGTGATCTACAGCCTCAAGGATGAGGATCCGCGTATGACATGGGTCGACAACGGCTTTCTTTGGATCGGTGGCGTCCTGCTCGTATTCCTCAGCGCTTGGTTCCGCAACTTCCTTTCCATTCTCGTGCCGAGTCCGGAACGCACTGTCCTAGCATTGAAGAACCACCTCGCGTTCCCTAGGCCATTAGCGCGAAACCAAGTACGCTTCGTCTTAGGTTGGCTCGATAACGACTACAAGGGAAGCAACACGACGGCCGTGTCAGCCACATTCGCAGAAATAGAGGGTATAGAGCTGTGCCGTTCCGCTAGCATCGTCTCCGCTTCAGGGGCCGCCGACGAATGGCGCGCCGCCATGCGACGGAAAGCGAAGGATCTTCTGAGAGCATGGCATGCTGATATCGCAGTCGTTGGGCGGGTCGACAAAGACGGCGAGGCCTTGAGCCTCTGGTTCATCAGCTCAGGCGACAACGACACGCTTGCCGACACGTCCAGCAATCCTTACCCGTTGCGTTTCAATCGCCTGCCCGACGACTTCGTCAACGATCTAAATGTCCAGATCCGCGCCCTTGTCCTGACCTTGGTCATACCCAAAACGACGAACGACAGCCGACGACAGTTGGGGCTGCGGCAACTCAAGACAACGGTACCGAAACTCGAGAACCTGTTTCGTACGCTTTCAGCGCCAGAGGATCGGCTATCCCTGTGCATGGTCTACGTCCTAGCTCAATCGTCCCTAGGCGAATGGCTGGGCGAGGCGGAGCGCTTGCGGTCGGCGATAGAGAAGGCCAAAGGAATTACGGAAGATGCCGACATCGGCGATGACGCCGATGCATTGCTGACGACGCGCGTCAATCTGGCACGGACCCTATATGTCTTGGGCGAACGGGAAGCGAATCCGGAGTATCTCGCGGAATCCATCAGCCTTCTAGAAGACGCGCTGAACGACGTTGATCATGCAGACCAACCATCGATCGCCGCTGGGATCAAGGGACTAAAGGCGAACGCGCTGAGAGTCTTGGGGAATCTGGAAGGAAGCCCGGATCATCTTCATCGGGCTGCATCTCTTCTCGAGGCGGCCCAGGACGTTCATCAGCGGCAGGCGGAGGCCCCTTTCGTCGCAATCTCGCAGAACAACCTCGGTCTGGTCTGCTTGGATCTCGCGAAAACCGTGAAGCAACCAGACTCGTTAGAGCGCGCTATATCGCTGTTCGACAGCGCGTCAGGAACGGCCAAGCAGGAGAATATGACGACTTTATGGGCCATGACCCAGAACAACACGGGTCAGGCGCATGAGGTATTGGCAGAGTTGGGTTCGGGGTCGGACCTGAGGGAGTTGGAGAGGTCACGGGAACACTACCAGAAAGCCGTCCACGGTTATTCAAGGACGCAAACGCCGTATCACATGGCGTCCGCGAAGACCAATCTGGGCCGAGTTCTCACCAGGTTGGGCACAATAAGTGGGTCAATCGACTACCTCAATCAGGCTATCGAATGCTTGCAAGACGCACATGCCCTATCTTCCAAGGACGCGAAGTCGAAAAGCGTGGGCGCGATATCTGCAGGGCTCGGTGCCGCGTTTCTCACGCGGGGCAAGGTTCGTGCGAATGCCCGTGATGTCGAGAAAGCGGTCCTTTGGCTCAAGAAGGCTCTTGAGACCTACGATCTGGATGCGAGCCCCGAGAACTGGGTCAAAGTCAAGACCAATCTCGCCTTGTCGTACTTTCAGTTGTCAGAGGCCAGAAACGACGTCGAGCCTGCGGCGCAAGGATTCTCGTTCTTGGAAGAGGTCCTCATCGAGCACGATTTGGGCACGGCATTGGCCGCCTGGCCGGAGCCGTACATCGCCTTTTGCCAAGGCATCGACCTCGTAAAGTCGATGGATCATCAGGCGGACTATATCCGAGACTGGATTGCCAAGTGGGTTCCAGCCTTCACGGAGCGGGAGTTCG
>JAPOYQ010000872.1 GCA_026706505.1 Gemmatimonadota bacterium | reverse complement strand
AGTGTGTCGAGGCCTAAAGTAGAAACGACGTGCGTATTTGTCAATACAAAAAAAAATAATCTTTTTTTGTATAACGTAAGTTCGGGATAAACAGAGGAGCGAAAGCGCGACAAGCTAGTTTTTTTGGGTTCAATTTGGGTTCAATTTGAGCGCGCGCTTTGATGCCCAGTTGATCACCAAGCTCAAAATCGACCTTTATTAATTATTAGCCAATTGCTCCAATTCGCGCATGAAATCGCTCTTGTCCTTGAACTGGCGATAGACCGAGGCAAAGCGCACATACGCCACGTCGTTGAGCTGGCGCAGATGCTCTATAACGCGCTCGCCGAGCTGCTTGGAGGGAATTTCCTTCACGTTGAGACTGCCCACTTCAGCCTCGACCTGATCGACGAGTTGTTCGATCTCCTCGGCCGAAACGGTCGTCTTGTAACAGGCTACCTGTATCTTATCGAGCAGTTTACTGCGATCAAAAGGCTCGCGCCGACCGTCGGCCTTAATAACGGATAGGGGCACGTTTTCAATGTACTCATAGGTCGTGAAGCGCTTGGTACAGCTTGTGCATTCGCGGCGACGACGGATCGCCATACCTTCGCGGCACGACCGCGAATCCACCACCCGATCTTCTTCACAATTGCAGTAGGGACACCGCATAGACTAATCCTCCCACTAGCCTGTTCAGAGTACAGTAGACAACATTTATGCGGGGAAGAAAAAGAAGGGAAGTGATACTAAATATAAGAAAAATAGGAGGATATGGCAACCGTCAGTTGAGTCTGAAGGTGAAGGGCAAACTGACCCAGACCTTGACGGGCCTATCGTTTTGCATCGCCGGCGAAAACTCCGACTGGAGAGCGGCGGCTTTGGCGACCTCGTGGAACACCTTGGGACCCGTGATCTTGCCAATCTGCTCGACCTTGCCGTCTTTGCCGACGAGCGCGGTGACAAACACCTTACCAGTGATATTGGCCTTCTGAGCAGTAGGCGGATACTTCGGCTCTACTCTCTTGGTGAGCACAGGCTTCTTCTCGACCCGCCACAACTCGACGATTTCTTCTTCCTCCTCCAACTCGACTTCCTCAACCACCACCTCCTCCTCTAATGGCGGCGGCGGTGCCAGATCGTCGAGATCGAGGTCGAGCTCAGTGTCTTCAATAGTCACGTCTTCCGGGACATCCGGGTTGTCGGTAGGTACGGGCACTACTGGTCGAGCTGGCGGTGGAGGTCGGCGTTCCTGTTTGGTCTCGGGGATTTCTTCGAGTTGAATGATAATCGGCTGTTCGGGTTTGGCGTAGGCTTCGGGTTCGAAATTGGGGAAGAGGACAAAGAGGGCCGCGTGCACGAGGGTAGAAAGACCCGTGCAAGCCCACAGCGTCTTCCGGTACGTCAACCGCAGGTTGGCTTCAGGCTGTTTGCCGCGAATCATTCGTCCAACTCCCGTTTGGTGGAGAAGTTGACCCGCAGAGCCTCGACCTTGCGCAACTCCTCCATGACATCGGAAATTACCCCGAACTCAGAGTCCTTATCGCCTCGCAACGAGATGATCAACCGAGGATTGGCCGTCAGGTGCTTATGTACCAGTTTGCCCACATCGGAAAGCGGTATGTTCCGGTCCTCGATATTGACGACTCCTTCGCTACTGACCCAAACCTGCAATACGTTGCGGCGGCTTTCGAGCTTCTCAATTTTTTCGGCCTGTGGCAACTCCACTGGCACGCCCCTATAGCGCACGAAAACCGTCGAGACCATGAAAAATACGAGGAGCAAGAAGGATATATCGGCCATGGAAGCCGTGGGAATAACGCTAACTACTTTGGCTTTGCGTGCGAATTTCATCGGCTATTCTTCCGGGTTGGCAATCGATATTTTGGTGGCCCCGGCCAGTTTGAGCTCGTCTAGCACATCGACGAAGGTCCGATAGGTGGCCCCGCGCTCGGTCTTGAGCGAGACGATCAGATTCTCGTTTTCCTGCAGACGCCCCTCAATGCGCCCCTTGAGTTCAGCAAACGGCACTGGTGTTAGCTGGTCATTCTCAAAAAAGGCGAGCTGGTCGCGGGCATTGATCCACACGTTGAGAATATTCTTTTCTCGTACTTCCTTGGTCTCTCCCACCGGCGGCAAGTGCAACGAGAGGCCCTTGTCTTGGTTCATGGTGGTCGTGACGAGGAAGAACACGATCAACAAAAAGGCGATATCCGCCATCGAAGCCGTGGGGATTTCCGGGGCAACCCGGCTCTGGCGCCTCCCGATCACGTCTAGGCTCCTTGGTGCTCGCGCGCGCCCAACAAGTCGATAAAGTTGGCCGTCTGCTCGGTCATGTCGGCGATGATCTTATCGATGCGATTGGCGCAGAAATTGTAGCAAAACTGGATCAGGATGCCCACGATCAAACCCGAGGCCGTGGTGATTAGGGCCTCGGAAATACCACCCGCGACCATGGAAGGTTCGACGTCGCCGGCTTCCTTAATCGCCTGAAAGGCGTTGATCATACCGCTGACCGTGCCTAAGAAACCTATCATCGGTGCCAAGTTGGCTACTGTCGAGAGCCAGACCATGCCGCGCTCGAGAAAGGCCATCTCCACTGCGCCGGAATTGTCAATGGCTTTCTCGACGTGGTCAATGCCGCGGTCCAGGCGCAGGAGCCCTGCGTGGATAACCGAGGCAACCGGACCGCGCGTATTCGAGCAAAGCTCGGCCGCTGCATCGGGGCCACCGCTTTCGAGTGCCTCTTCGAGATTCGCAAAGAAATTCGCCGCGTCAATCGACGACCGCGACAGATTGAACAGACGCTCAATAGCTACGGCAACGCCGATGATGAGCAAAATGAGCAGGGGCCACATGGCCCATCCACCGTCCTGAAAAAGCTCTACCATTTTTTTCCTCGCAATTAATGTTAGTCCCGGTCCAACAGACCGGAGCAATGATTAGTTTTGCTCTTCTTGCGCCTCTTCACCGCCGAAGAACTGCCGCTTGAGCTTTTCCTCCTCGGTCTCGGGCGGCCGGAGCTGCCAGATGCGCTGCTGGGCCACCTTCTCCCAAGCTGGATCAGCTTTGGCTTTCTCAAAGGCAGCGATGGCCCCTTCCTCGTCGCCTTCCCTCACCAGATTGTCGCCCTTGAGCAGCAGCAAGTGTGCATCCTCGGGATTTACCTTTAGCCCCCGCCGCAGCCACTCTTTTGCCGAGGCGAACTCGCTGCGGCCTTGGTGCCACTCCACTAGCTCCGCTATGCTCTTCAAATCCTTGGGGTCGGCCTCTACCATGCCCTTGAGGCCCTTGAAGCGCCAAGTGTAGTCGCCCTCTTCAGAAGCGATTGATGCGATTTGATTGTAGTAGGAATAGGCGTTCTGCGAATCCACCTTCGCCAATTCCAATAGCGTATCATAAGCCCCTTCGACATCGCCGACCTCTAGCTTCAGTTCGACGATGCTCTCCAATTGGTCGGCACCGCCCGTCCCGTCCTCGACTTGGCGTTTACGCCACTCAAGAGCCTGATCCACCTGCCCTAGCTCCTGGTGTAACACTGCAAGTATTTCAATGAGTTCAGCGTCTTCGACTCCAGTCGTGTCTTCACGCTCTGCCTCAACTAACTGCTCGTAGTGGACGATGGCCCGCTCATTGCGGCCTTCGCGGCGATAGAGGTCGGCCAGCTTGCGACGGTCAGCAGCATTCGGCTTTTTGAGTAGCGCTCGCTCCAAGCTCAAAGCAGCCGAATCGGCCTCGCCGACAGCTTGGTAGATCGTGTAGAGGAGCCGATTGGAATTCAGATGCAGCGAGTCGATGCTCACCGCCCGGCGCAGTGCGATGCGAGCGTTGTCCAAATCCTTCTTTTCTTTGTAGTAGAGTTGCCCCAAGAAGTAGGCGGCCGTCAACTCTTGGGGACTATATTGCAAAACAGTCGTGTAATAGCCTATGGCTCTGTCGTACTCTTTGTTTTGGCGGGCCGTTTTGGCGTAGTATTTGTACTTGCGGATTGAATCGGCTATTGCAACTTCATTCTCATTGGCTCTGGCGTCGGCACCCAAAACTAAAGCACAGATCACTAGCCATAGTGCACGTA
>JAPOYQ010000335.1 GCA_026706505.1 Gemmatimonadota bacterium | reverse complement strand
CAATCAACTGGGGCAAAATTCGCTGGGACGCCGACGTGCCCGAGGGCACCCGCATCGAGGTTCGCACCCGCACTGGCAACACCCCCGATCCCAGCCTCTACTTCGACGAAAACATCAACGGCGACATCCGTCCGATCACCTTAAAAGAATACGAAAAGCTCGACCCGTCCGGTCGCCTGCCCACCGTGTACGACACCGACAACTGGAGCTTCTGGTCACCGCCCTACGACTTTGCCGCGGGTTTGCGCGACAGCGACGAGCCGGCTGAAGCGTGGCGCGACGGCACGCCGCTTTTGTCGCCTGGGCCGAGCCGCTACATCCAACTCGCCTTTCGCCTGTTTTCTACCTTTACCACTGCGCCGCGCATCCGCTCACTCACTATCCAATTCGGCGATGCGCCGGCTGCCCGAGAAATCCTCGGCGAAGTGTGGCCCATTGCCGTCGATTCCTTCGCGCCCACGGAATTTACCTACGTTATCCGGCCGGAATTTACCGCTGACGACACCGGCTTCGACCGGCTGGAAATCCGCACCCATGCCCAAGTCCAAGCCGTCTCTGCGGTCAAACGCGACGGCACCGAACTCGACTTGAACGCCTTTGTTCCAGATATACAAGACGACCACTTCGTGGTGTCCTTCCCCCGCTTGCAAGGCGAAGACGACAGCTTCAAACAGCTCGAAGTGAGCTTTGTGGTGCCGGTCCTGCGCTTTGGCACTGAGTTTTCGGGCTGGGTCTTCGACAGCAATGACCCCGACCAGATCAAGCAGCAAGTTCGTCCAGGTAACGCCACCTTTCGCTTTTCAGGCGATGCCATCGCCGTCAACACGCCCGTCGGCGGCCGGCTCCTCGTCGATATTGCCGTGACTTCCAACCCGCTTACGCCGAATGGCGACGGAGTGAACGAGACTGTCGAAATCGCCTATAAGCTGCGCGAAGTTACGGCTAGCCGCCCAGTGCAACTGGCGATCTACAATCTCGCCGGCCAACTCGTAGTCGAGCTGCCGCCCATCACCGCGCGCAGCGGCGAATTCGCCCATCGCTGGGACGGCCGCGACGCCGCTCAGCAGCTCGTGCCCCCGGGCACCTATATCTGGCGGCTGCAGCTAGAAGAGAAGGAAGAACGCGCCGGCATCCTCTCAGTCGCTTATTGACAAACGGCGTTGAGTTGATTATTCATTGGGCATTAAGCGCGTGCCGAGCGCGCTGTATTTTTTGTACAAGTTTTACCAGCATTTTTCACTTCTCCTAAGGAGGGAGGGTTTTCGCTATGAAAGAGCGGACCAAATTCGTTTTAGCGGCAGCTTTGGTCATGGGCTTGTGCGGTACGTCCTTTGGCCATGCGCCTCCCGGCGAACTCTATTTCGCCGTGCAGTTCCCCGACAATCTCGTCCCCACCATGGACGGCGACTTGTCGGACTGGGACGTCGTGCCGATCGATCCGTACACGATCCGCAACGACCGTCTCTATTCGCCGGTGGCCGACATCCAGCCCGTGGGTCGTGGCGAGATCGATGTTAGCGACATTAACATCCGCCACCTCATCGGCTGGAACGACAACGCGAATAAGCTCTACTACATGACCGAGGTCTTCGACAATGTCCACAACCTGGACCGCGAAAACCCCTCGGCCTTCTGGCAGGACGACGCCTGGGAAGTAGAGGTCAACCCCGACCACACGCCGACCGAGGAGCACAACCTCGAAGGCGAGCCGGCCAACAACTTTAGCTACAAATGGGCCGTGCCGCCGGTGGAAGGTGCCTATCAGTTCTACCGCCCGGTGCGGGCGCTGGAGTGGTTCGTGGATGGCAGTGACTTTATCACTTTCGGCTGGGGCTACGATGGCGAGCAGTTCGGCGAGAGCACCTATTACTACGAACTGGCTATCACGCCGATCATCTCGATGCCCAACGACGAGTCGGCCACCCCAGAGCAAGCCGTGATCTTCGACCTCGCGGAAGACGAGATCATCCACACATCCGTGACCGTGGGCGATTTCGACGAGCCGTGCACTGAGTGCGCGCTCGAAAGCTATCAGGGCTTCTGGACCATGTCGCCGGAAAGCTGCTGCACCGCCACCAACGACGTGTTGCTGGACCAGCTATTGCCGGAGATGGAGTCCGCGACCTCGGTCGAGGACGTGAGCTGGGGCCAGATCAAGGCCGCTCAGTAGTATCCTTTTTCAACAACCGCACAAAAAAGCCGGTGCCCCTCGGGGTACCGGCTTTTTGCGTTTAGGTCGGCGGCGCGCTCACTCGCCGATCATCTCTTGCATCTTAGCGGCCACCCAGTCAATGGCCACATCGGCCATCACCCGGCCTTTCTTGGGCGTGGCCAGGTCGCGGCCCGCCTCGAAGTAGACCGGGTCGCGCGGCGCGTAGCTCTCGCTCTGTATCTGGAGATTGGCCCCCTCGTAATCGACCCCCTCCCAATGCACGTTCTCGGGAAACGCCGCCATGGCAAACGAGGTCTCAAACTCGGCCGCGTGCGCTGGGCAGTCCCCCGACTCCAGCACTTCGGCAACCAGTTCCTCCGAATACGCCACCCAATACGAATAAAACTGCACATCCATGTCCAGCCGCTTGCTGAACTCCTCGACTTGGCCGCCCAAGGGGCCGTTGCCAGCGTGGCCATTGCATATCAGGACGTGCTCGATCCCGTGCCGCTTGAGCGACTCGCACACGTCGTAGGCCACGGCAAAGAAGGTTTCTGGCCGCAGGCTCAAGGTGCCGGGGAACTCCATCCAGTGCTCGGATATGCCTAGGGATAGAGGCGTAGCCACCACTACTTGCGGATAGAGCTGCAGGGCCGCTTGGTGCGCAACATGCGCCGCGCTGGCGATATCGTGCTCCATCGCCAAGTGCTCGTTGTGCTGCTCCGTGCTGCCAGTGGGCAGGATCGCCCCCTTGATCAGACCCTGTTCCAGCCGCTCGCGCACGTGGCGGCGAGTCAATTTCCACAGCCGTACTTCTTCGACGATCATTAGCTTCTCTCCTTTGTTGCGTTGACGAGTATATTCGGAGGCCCTATCATGCACAATAAATCGGTCGCCGACAACTCTTTGGCCGTCCCCTACCCTTAAAGCAGAGGAATCCCATGCTCATCGCCTGCTGTGTTCTACTCTTGACCGCCCTGCCCCTAGCCGCCCAAACCGACCAGTACGAAGGCTTTACTGGCCTGTGGCTCGAAAACGACCGCGCCGAGGCTTTTGTCATCGGAGAGCCCTACCCGCGAGTCCTCGCCTTCCGCCTCAAAGGCGGCGAAAATCCCCTCCACGTCTCCCGCGAATACGAATACATCGGCGTGCGCTCGTGGTTTTTCGAGCCGACGCAGATTCCCGAATCTGGGCTGCCGGCCCTGCAACCAGCCGCCGCAGAAATGACCGGCGCACGCGCTATTCGCCTCACCGCCGCCCCAGACGACAGTTCGGGTTTACAGCTCATCATGGAGATTGCCCTCGACGCCGAACGACCGGTGCTCCACATCCGCCACGGTTTCAAAAACATGCGCGACAAACCGCGCCGCATCGCCTGCTGGGCCCTCAACGTCATCCGTCCCGATGCGGGTGTCGGCGTCACCCCCTGGCGTAGCATAGGTCGCCGCAGCTTGTTGTTCTGGCCGAGCACCGACCCCAACGAAGCTGGCATCCACCTAGGCCCCCGCGCTCTCGCGCTCGACTATCGGATCGAGCCGCAAAACGGCTGGCACAAGGTCGGCACCAACGGCGACGCGGGCTGGATCGCCTTCGTCTGGAACGAGACCGCGCTCAAATCCACCGTCGCCCACGTCGCCGATGCCGAATACCCCGAAGACGGCGGCACGGTGACGATGTTCAATTCCACGCCTGAAGTATTCGACGGTAAGCCGCGCTTTGGCGAGATTGAAAACGTCGGTCCTTTGAGCGAATTGATGCCGGGGGACACCTTGTGGATGGAACAAACACTGGAATTGATCGTCGGAATTGACGGCGACGACCCTGAAAGCTGGGTCGAAATGCTGGGGGAATAGTGTCTCAACGCAGGAAAGGAAGCAGGACGATGAAAGGGTTTTGCACGGAGCGGGCAGG
>JAPOYQ010000081.1 GCA_026706505.1 Gemmatimonadota bacterium | reverse complement strand
CGACGATGTGGGGAGGGATTTCAGCGGGTTCGGGCATGTTGAACGGGATGATTGAGACTGGCATGGCGCTTCCTTGACAATGCAAATGAGGGGGCTTTAATTTTAATCTTTCTTCTGGTGGCGCTTTAGCTCAGTAGGTAGAGCAGGAGACTGAAAATCTCTGTGTCCGCGGTTCGATTCCGCGAGGCGCCACCACTATTATAAACAATAAACAGCCCCTTAGCTTGCACAAGCTGAGGGGCTGTTTGCATTTGTGCGGGTTCATCGGGCATTGTCCTCCGCTACCCTGCGCTTTATTTGTCCCCAGCTTGTGGACTGCACTGCCGTGGCGGGAAGCTCGCGCGCAGCGCAGCGAAATCCGACGATGATGTAGGTCACCGAAGGCGGCAGCCCGCCGCGGTCGGTGGCGCGCAGGCGATACGGATCGCTGCTCAGCGACCCGCCGCGAAGCACTCGGCTGATCCCTGCGTCCGGTCCTTGCGGGTCGCGCCCAGGACTTTGCGCGTAGTAATCCGCGCCGTACCAATCCATCACCCACTCCCAGACATTGCCCGCCATGTCGTAGGCCCCATACGGAGAGATCCCGCGCTGGTAAGAGCCGACCGGGGCCGAGTCGAAAAAGCCGTCGCTGTCGTCGCCGCGACAGCAGCCCTCCTTGCCGTAGTTGGCCCGGCTGCGGTCGATGGAATTGCCCCAGGGATAGATGCGGCTGTCGGTGCCGCGAGCGGCCTTTTCCCACATGGCCTCGGTCGGCAACTGCATGCCGGCCCAAGTACAATAGGCACGGGCGCCGTACCACGAGACCTCGGCGACTGGCCGCTGCTCGGTGCCGGGGATCGGCGCGTATCCGACGACGGTGTAGAGAATCTGCGCGTCGGCAGCGAGCAGATCGAATAGCAGGTGCCCTTCTCCATCATCGTTGCGGTCGATGTCGTTCAAAAAGGCGGCGTACTGGTCGTTGTTCACTTCGAAACGGTCGATGTAGAAGTCGTCGAGATAGACTTGGTGGACCGGCTGCTCGTCCGCCCGTCCCTCGGTCGATCCCATCGTAAAATAACCGGCGGGGACGCGGGCCAACTCGTGCATTGTACCGGCCGGCGTCTGCACTTGGACTATCTCTTGGGCTAGAACACCCGGTACCCATACCAAAAAGCACCAGAATGCACTGCTGCGCGCCATACCTTCTCCGCTACGTGGCCTTTTTCGCCGCGAGTTGTTGATTTACCTTCCTACATACATAATTGCCATCTCCCGTTCCAGCAAAAAAGAAATTGGTCTCCACTCATCGCGAGGCGCTGTCGCTTTTCAACCGCGACGTGCGTCTGGTGCTCTTCAGCCAAGCTCTGATTGGCTTTACGATTTTCGGCGGCGTCTATACGGTCCTGCTCAATCTCTACCTCTTGCGCCTAGGCTATGGCCCCCAAATGATCGGCCAAGTCAACGCCGTTGGCGCGCTGTCGTTTGCCCTCTTGAGCATGCCCGCGGGGCTGTTGGCCAACCGCTGGGGAGCGCGTCGGAGCATGATTGTCGGCATGGTGGTCGCCGCCTTTGGTTTTGGCTTGTTGCCCCTCGGCGAGTTTGCTCCCACCTCCGCGCAGCTAACTTGGATCATGGGGGCGTATGCTCTCGGCGTCCTCGGCAATACGCTCTATATCGTCTGCTCCATTCCCTTCCTGACGCTGATCTGCCCGCCGCGTCTGCGCAATCACGTGTTCTCGACTCAGGTGGCGCTGTGGCCGCTGGCGGGTTTTGCCGGCAGCCTGTGCGGCGGCCTGCTGCCCGGCCTGTTCTCCGCGCTCCTCGGACTGCCCGAAGACCACCCGGCCCCCTATCGCTATCCGCTGCTGCTGGCCGCTGGCGTGCTATTTATCAGTGCCGGTGCTATCGCCGCAACACGCTCTCGTCCGCAGAAACCGCCCGCTAGGGAACGGGGTCAGGCGACGCCCTTTCCACTGGCCATTATCCTCGTCTTGAGCTTGGTCACCTTCCTGCAGATGGCCGCGGAAAACAGTCTCCGCATCTTCTTCAATGTGTACATGGATGACGGCCTCGGGACCTCTACAGCACTGATCGGCAGCCTGACCGCCGGAGGCCAGCTCTTAGCCGCCTGTACCGCGCTGGCCGCTCCTGCGCTCAGTCGGCGTTTCGGCCGGGTGCCGGTGATTACCGGAGGGGCTGGGGCGATGGTGGTGTGCCTCATACCGATGGCCTTGGTCGCCCATTGGGCAGTGGCCGGAGCCGCCTGTATGGCCTTGGTCGCCCTCAGCTCGGTCCGCCGCTCGGTCTATATCGTCTTTCAGCAGGAACTGGTCCCAGAGCACTGGCGGGTGACTATGAGTTCGGCGCTGACTATGGCCTACGGCATCAGCATTGCCGGCGTTTCGCTCGGCGGCGGCTGGATGATCGACGCGCTGGGGTATCGGGCGTTGTTTTTGTGCAGTGCCGTGATTACGGCTGCGGGCGTACTTTGCTTTCAGGGGTACTTCCGCATCCCGCGCGGCGAGTACGCCAAACGCCTGACAGACGAGCGCGCGTAGGTATTAAGCGCATTCAACGCGCATTGCGTCGCATCGTCGTCTCAGCCGCGCGAGCTGATCTGAGAACTTGGGGTTTGCTGCGAGATTGCAGGATTCGTGGGGGTCTTTGAGCAGGTCGTACAGCTCCTCATAGACGGGCTGTTGCTCGTAGTAGCGAATGTATTTCCAGCGCTGCGTGCGCACGCCTTCGCTCTTGGGGATGTCGGCGCGGTTGAATCGGTGCTCGCAGAAGAACGCCTTGCGCCATTCGGCTTTTTTGCCGCGCAATAAGGGGACGAGGGATTTTCCCTGCATTCCGTCCGCAGCGTCCAAACCGGCTAGTTCGAGGATGGTTGGCGCGACATCGATGTTGAGCGCCATTTCTTCGCGCACTATCCCTCGCTTGCTCTCGTCAGCTCGTGGATCGGAGACGATCAAGGGAATGCGGATCGACTGTTCGTTCAACTGCCAGCAGTCGCTAAGCCCGCGATCTCCGTAGTACATCCCGTGGTCTGAGGCGAAGATCACGATTGTGTTGGCGGCTAACGATAGCTGATCCAACGCCGCGAGAATTCTACCGATGTTGCGGTCGACGCCGCTGACCATTCTGTACAGTCCGCGCATGTTCCGCTGGTAGTCCGCAGGCGTCGCATAGCGGTTCTGCCAGCGCACGCGACTTTCCGTCTCGCGCAGGAATTTGGGCAGCCGCCTGAAGAAGTCGGGATGGGCGTTGAGTGGCTCTGGTATCTTCGCATCCGCGTAGAGTGGATCTTCAGTAGTCGGCCAGATGTAGTGGCGCGGGTCGTCGTCCTGCGCGTGCGGCGCGTTGAAACTGACAGAGAGGCAAAATGGCTGGCTGGAATGGGTGCGTAGGAAGTCGATTGTTTTGTCGCCGGTAATGTCGGTCAGGTGGCGCACACGGCCGTCGGGCTGTCTGATTTCATACCCGTCTTCAGTCCAGTGTTCGTAGTTGTCGAACGCGTCAAACATCTTGCCTAGCGCGCCTGCGTCTGCGAGGGAAGGGTCGATTCCTTTTGCGGCAATGCCGAACTTGCCGATCAGCCCCGTGCGGTATCCGGCCCTTTTGAGAGCTGCCGGGTAGGAGTTGTCGGTGAATGCGCGTTGGAGGGGGGGCGTGAGGAAGGTAAAGCGGTGGCGGCTTTCATAGACGCCAGTGAGATAGCTCGTTCGGCTGGCGGCGCAGATTGGACTGGTGCAGAATGCGTTTGCGAGGCGGACGCCATTTGCGGCAAGCCGGTCGATGCTCGGGGTTTGGATGATTGGATTGCCGGCGCAGCCGAGTAGGTCGTTGCGCTGGTTGTCGGTCAGGAGGAAGAGGATGTTCGGGACAGAGGCCATGATGTTGCTCTGTCGAGAATTAAAGGCGTCCCGCTCGCATGCGCGACCCTAAAGGCCCGTATGCGAGTGGGATGCCCGCGATGGAGTCAGATATGAACGCTTACTTTGCGCCTTTGCCGTGCGGGCGCATCACCAACACCTCGTAGGTAATCGGCTCGGATACGCGCTCCATCTTCACCCCGAAGTGCTCGCGCAACT
>JAPOYQ010000704.1 GCA_026706505.1 Gemmatimonadota bacterium | reverse complement strand
CGTCGGGGATCACGAGGTCCTCGATCTCATCGGAGATCGTCCAGGCGCCGTTCGGACTCCAGTCGCCAAACTGTTGGATCTCGCTCACGAGGAGGAGGGCCTCAAAATCGAAGGGGTCTTAGCCGGTCCCGAGCACTGCGGCCGGAGCAAGGGCAAGCAGTATCTCATCGTACAGGGGCGCCCCATCTCTTCGCGCCTGATGGCCAGTGCTATACAGCGGTGTTTTGAGGGGCTGCTGCCCGAAGGACATCATCCAGTATTCATGCTCTGGATCGATATGGATCCTAAGAAAATCGACGTCAACGTCCATCCGACGAAGCGGGAGATTCGCTTGGCCAACGAAGGGCAGGTCATCGCGGCTATTGAGAACAGCGTCCGGCAGAGCTTGCGCCTGCCCGATGTACAATCCTTTATCTATGCTGCGGCCCCGAGGTTGAGGCCGGACAGCACGCCTCGCTTTAGCGGGGACAGCAGTACTGCAGGTGGCGAGCCAATACCACCGGTGCGCGTGGGAGAACCAGCGTCACCGGTATTGCAAAGAATGCCTACGTCCGGCGAGCTTGGGGTAGCAGCAACCCGTGATGCCGACGATCAGCTCGCCCTGACCTTCGTCGCTCCAGCCTCGGCCAAACTCGCCGTCGCCGAAGACGCAGCGATGTGGCAGATCCATAACCAGTATATCCTCGTCGAAGTAGCCGATGGCCTGCTCTTCGTCGACCAGCAAGCTGCACACGAACGCATCAACTACGATCGGGCCATGGGGCAAATAGACGGCGTAGCCGGAGAATGCCAGCAGTTGCTCTTTCCCATACAGCTAGAAATGGGCGCGGCGGATTTCGAGACCTTCAACCAAGTGCGGGACGATATTGCCAAGCTGGGATTTGTCGTGCGGGATTTTGGTGCGCGGACGGTGTTGGTGGAAGCTGTGCCGGCCGAATTGGATCGCTTTGGCGATGGCGATGTTTTTTATCAGCTATTGAACGATGTGCGCGATGGCCAGAATTCGGGCCGATCTTGGCGCGAAGCGCTCGTCTTAGCTTACGCGCGCAAAGCGAGTATCAAGAAAGGCCAGAAACTGAACTCCGAGGAAATGATACACTTAATCAATGAATTGCTAAAGGCCGACTCGCCGCACATAAGCCCAACGGACAAGCCGATCATGGCGAGGATGAAATTAAGCGATATGGAGCGTTTATTGCGAAGATTCTAGTTTTCTATTTAATTTGGCTACTATACTAACGATAACAGGCATTATCAATAGTATAAAAACTAGGCGAATCCCTTGTGAAACGCGGCGGCAAAATCCCGCGATGTTTGCTATATTTGGAACATTAGACACCAATTAAGCCCCAGCGAGCATTTTATGAGTCAGACACTCAATCCGGTCGTCCGCAGGCTAACACCAGCACCAGCGTTGGTAGCGGACGATCCTTTGGAACAATTTCTCAGCGGCCAACTCAGCGAGCGCACGCGGCGTGCTTATTACGCCGATCTCCAGCATTTCTTTTTTTCTATCGGCATGGAACTAAATGAAGTGTCGCTCACCGTCTTGCAGTCAATCACCTTTGAGCACGTGGTCGCCTTTAGAAATCAGCTCGCCAGCGAAGGTTATAAGCGTAGCAGCATCAACAGAAAATTGTCCAGCCTGAAGTCGTTGTTCAAGATGCTGGTCGCCTTAGGCCACATTGAGAAGAATCCCGCTGACTCTACGTTGGTGCGCGGTTATAAAGTGGACGAAACCCTAGCTGGCAAGGCGCTTTCCAATCAGGTGCTGAATAAGATCCAGCAAGCCATTGCCGAGGGAAAAGACGATTTGGTTCGCACGCGCGATGCAGCCATGTTTCATTTGCTTACGTTCGGCGGCCTGCGCCGCTCTGAAGTGGCAGGCATCGCTTGGGAGGATATATCCTTGGAGGGCGTCTTTTACATCCTGCATCTGCCCGAGACTAAATCGGGCGTGGCGCAGGAGATCAAACTGCAAAACGTCGTCCTGCATCATCTCGAATTATACAAAGAACAATTACAGGCCGCGGGCTTGCCGACGACTGGCAAGGTCTTCATCAGCCTGTCGCGCAACCAATCTCGCGGCCAGCCGCTGACTGACCAATCGGTGAATCACGTCGTTAAGAAGTACGCTCTGCGCGCTGGCCTTCCCCAGAACGTCACCGCGCATATGTTCCGCCACACGTGCTGTACTCTGGCGATTGAAGGCGGAGCCAAGCCCCAGCAAGTGCAAGCCCATTTGCGCCACAAGGATCTAAAGACGACGATGCGTTACTACGAGAATCGCGAAAAGCTGCTCGATAATGCGTCTGATTACATTAATATTGGTAGTTGATGTTTTTCTTTTTTTCTTTTTGTTTACATAAAATATTTTATAAGACTTTTTATTTTACTTGCTTGCGATTTAAAACCATATCTTGCCTCGCCGACGTGCGCATCCATTCCAAGAGACGATAGCTTTCAGTGACCTGTGCCAAATCCAACAGCGGTTGGGCTCGTCCTTGGATACAGGCGACAAAATTGCGATAATACGCCTCCAGATCGTCCGCTTCCCACGCCCAAGGCCAAGACGTATCGACCATTTCGTCCTGTGCATACGAGCGGACTCGCAAATCCGGAGCCACAGCCGGAAAGTCCGTGAATGCAACCGAGCCTTCGACTCCGTTGCGCATCCTCAGTAGCGCAACCGACACGTCCTCCATGCGCCCGGGGTGAAAGAAGTTGCGCATCCTGCTGTACAGCATATCTACCCGTCCCCAAGTGCTCAGCAACAGGTCGCATATGTCCAAGGCCGCCTGGTTGTAGATCATATCGCGGTCGATGGGATCGAATAGAGCCGAATCAAAAGAAAGCTCTAGAGAGTAACGCGCTACCCCCTGCTGAGCAGTCAGAGCTGTGCAAAAGTGCGTATGCCTCCCCAGTGAAAGCACGCACACATTGGGATGGCTGTTTGCAAACGGCTCCTGGACGGGATGGGAGGCCATAACGTGAAGACCGGCTGCCACGGCCGCTCCTATCCAATGCGATTTGTCTTCCACGTGCAATATCACCAGGCCGTCTATTTTTTGTTCCAAGACCGCAGCGCAATCAGATTGGTGCACGAATTGAATATCGCCGCAGCTCTGCAAGGCATCCTGATGCACGGCTACCTCGAGAGCATGGCCTGCCACGCCAAGCGTCATCATGGTTTTTTGCCCATCTTAATTCGCTCCTGGAGCCGCTGGCTAAATGTCCGTGCCGCATAATCCCCGTCCAAGCGCAAGAGATAATCTATCGCTATAGCCTCGGCGAGTACTGTGATATTTTTACCGGGAAATAGCGGTATGAAAACCTCGGGCACCTCGACACCGAGGATTACCACTTTATTATCTTCGAGGCCAAGGCGTTCGTAGGCATATTTTTCGTCCCAATCGACGAGGTTGACCAATACCTCCACCCGCTTCTGCCGCCGAGTCCTCCACGCGCCAAACATCTTTTTTACGTCTAGGATGCCGATGCCGCGAATTTCGATGTGATCTTGGAGCATCTCCGAGCTACACCCCACCAAAATGCCTTGGGGCTTGCGGTTAATGATGACCACATCGTCGGCCACCAACCGATGCCCGCGCTCGACCAAATCCAAGGCGACTTCGCTTTTGCCAATACCACTGCGGCCGCGAAAAAGCAACCCTACTCCAGAGACATCGACCAACGTACCATGCATGGACACTTGGGGCGAGAACACCTCGTCGAGGTAAAAGCGGATGAGATGGGTAAACTCGGCCGTGTTGAATCCAGACTTCAGCAGTGGGACCGCGCACTCATCAGCTAGCTCCCGCAACTCGGCGTACACACGTCCCCTACCGGTCAAAACCACGCATGGGATATCGAATTGATATATGATTTTGAGGGCCTGCCGCCGTCGGTCTGGGGGTAAGCTGCGCAGATACTCCGCTTCGGTATTGCCCAAAAGCTGTACTTGATCCAAGGTAAACAGCTCGACGAAGCCCGTCAGAGCTAGGCCAGGACGATGGATGTCGCTGTTGTTGATGGTCCGCTGTACCCCTTCGGCACCGGCGATGAGTTTCAGCCGTAG
>JAPOYQ010000667.1 GCA_026706505.1 Gemmatimonadota bacterium | reverse complement strand
CGATCAGGTCGATGCCGGCCTCGACGGCCCGCACCATCGACTCCTTGGCGCGGCAATGGGCGACAGTGAGGCGGTGAAACTGGCGCGCCTCGCCCACTAGGGCCTGCAGTTCTTCCGTCGAATAGGAGGCCAACCCCGGAATCGTGCCGGTCGTCCCGCCACCGGAGGCCATTACCTTGATGTAGTCGGCCCCCTCGTGCACGAGCCGGCGCACTGAGCGGCGGATCTCTTCCACTCCGTCGGCGACCTCGTTGCACATGTGGAAATGGCCACCCGTGCAGGTGATCGGGCGACCGCTGACGAGCAGCCGAGGCCCGGAGATGTATCCGCGTTGCAGACCTTGCTTGAGGATGAACCCGACCCTGTTGCGGGCACCGTGCTCGCACAGGGTGGTGATGCCGGCGCGCAGGTGCTTGCGCATGTTCATGGCCCCGATCAGTACCATCGTCTCGTCGCTCTCGAGGAAGGTCAGGTCGTAGCGGCGGCCGTCTCCCGGGAGGCTGAGGTGGGTGTGGCCATCGATGAGACCGGGAGTGAGGCAGCAGGCGTCGAGATCGACGGTCGGGGTATCGGGAGGCGTCTGCTGCTCCACCTGTGCCAATGGTCCGACTGCGGCGATCGCGCCACCTCGTACGAATACCGCCTGCCCAGACTTGGCACTGCCGCCGAGGCCGTCGGCGAGCAGTCCCGGGCGAATCAGTACCGTCTGTGAATTCGATTCAGACATAGTTTGTCTCCGTTGTCGCGCTCAAACTGCGGGAGCGGTGATCCCGATTGTGCATCGGTCGAATTCGTCTCATATTCTTCGCAGGGCCTATCCAATATAGAGGCCCGTCCTGCACTGGAGAACCTACCATGCTTTTCACCGACGCCCAAATCGAACACTACAAAACCCAAGGCTATCTGTCCGACCCGCGCGTTTTATCCGCCGAGCAGATCAGCGCGCTCAAAGAACGCATCGACGACATTCTCCACGGCCGCATCCCCTTCCCCAAACACCTGATGGGCGAAACCGTCGAGCAGTCCCGCGCCAAGGGTCAACTCCCCTCGGTTAAGGTAGTCAATATCTTTCGCCGCGATCCGATCTTTGCCGACCTCATCGACAACTCGACCATCAGCGCTCTGGCACACCAACTCATGTCCGGCCCGGTGCGCATGTGGGAAGACCAAATGATCTACAAGCCGGCCTATGACGCAAAAACCGCCTTGGCTTGGCACCAAGACTACACCTTTTGGAATCACGTTGGCCCAGCCGATATGGGCACCTGCTGGATCGCCCTAGACGACGCCACGGTCGAGAACGGCTGCATGCACGTCATCCCGGGCAGCCACCTATGGTCCATGCGCTATAACCGCGAGGACGCCGTGGTTGACGATCCGCACTGGCTCTTGCAACAAGAGGGAATTCCCGCCGGGGCCGATCTCACTCCGGTACCCTGCGAGGTCAAGGCCGGACACTGTCACTTCCACCACTGCCGCACCTTCCACGGCTCGTACGGCAACAAAACCGACAACCCACGCCGCAGCTACATCATGCACCTCATGCCCGGCTACACTCGGCGCTTGGGCGACAATTGGAACGAACGCATGGGCAACGTCGAAACCGTGGGCGTGGGCGAAGTCCTCCAAGGCCCGGACTACCCAGAGCTGGTAGCCGTGTGAAAAGCACCCCCCTATCCTTCCGTTGCGGTTATCTGCAGCCGCAACTCGGTTGACCTAACAGATTCCCAACGCAGCTATTCAGCCACCATTTGCTCACACTAGCGCAACCTCTCCGCGATTTTTCGTGAACCTAAGGTGAATTATCGGATCATATATGTGCGATCCGATCACTACAGGTACGGCATTGAGGTAGAGGCGTGTTCTCAGATCAAGAACTCGTTGCCAGTTGTAAACAAGGCAGTCAAGATGCCTTTGGCCGGCTTGTGGACAAGTACTGGGCAAGCATCGTCGGAACAGTTTCACCTCTTCTCGGCGATCCCGACGATGTCGAGGATGCCGCGCAAGAGGCGTTCATTAGGGCCTACCGGTGCCTCGACGACTTGAAAGATCCAGACAAGTTCCCGGCATGGCTCCATACCATCGCTCGCAACGTCGCCAGAAAGATGCTGCGTCAGAGGCAGCTTGAGCAGCAACGCCTACCGGATTACGAGCTGAGCAGCCATGTGTCTGATTCGGACCTGGGGCTGCCCCTTGGGTACAGGGAGCTTAAACCCTTGGTCAACAGCCTCGCGCCGCCGGACAGAGCTGTCGTCACCCTATTCTATCTGGCCGGTATGGAACTCAATCGAATCGCAGAACAGCTAGACATACCTGTCGGTACTGCAAAGAGCCGACTCCACAGATCGCGCAAACTGATGCGAGAAAGGATCCGCGACATGGCACCGAAATCTCCCGAAAGCACCGATCCTCTCAGCAGACCTCCACGCGATGTCATCGGGGGCATGCGGGGGCTCATCAATTGGCAGGTGGTTCCAGCGGATGGGGAACTCTCCTCTTGGCGTCCTCCCGCATGGTCCGACCAAAATGCTCTGAAGAAGACCTGGAGAATGGAAGGTAACGCCATTGTTGGCACCAGCGGGAAACCCAGCGAGGAACCGCCTTCGCTGATCGCTGGCGAACCGACTTGGACCGACTACGAACTCTCCTTCTTGATGACGCCGATTTCAGGCGGAAACGCACAAGTGGGCTTCCGTATGTCCGCGGACGAGCGCAGCTACTACCTGTTCGATTTTCTTTTGGGATGGCAGGCGGTGGGCATCTACCGAGTGATCAACGGCTGGCTCACCAAGCTGAGCGTGGTGAACCACGCCCTTCACAGGGGCCAGGAGTACGAGGTCCAGGTCGCTGCCCGGGGAGCCTCTCTTACCTCGTATGTCGATGGTAAGTTGGTCAACCAGCTTACCGACGAGACCTTTCGCATGGGCACCTTCGGCCTATTGGTGTGGCAGAGTAGCACGGCCTACCGAGACGTGAGGTACCGTCTTCTGCACTAAGCGCTGTTGGATGCAGCGCGGCTGATTCGCAGGGCGCTAGGCAAAGGGAAAGGTGCCGTCGTACCCCCTAGGCCGCGACACGTGCCAGACGCCCTCGTGCATCGGCGTCATCTGGTAGTGACACACCACATTGCTGCGCTCCATATCGTCGCGCTCTTTGGCCCCTTGATGCGGTATGTGGCTCAAAAAGACGACGCAGTCGCCCGCCTTGGGGTAGAGGACGACGTGCTCCTGGGCCTCGCACCAAGCCGCGAATTTGGGGCGGTCCTTGGGGTAGAGATGGGGAGGTTCCAGCAAATGGCCGTTTTTGACGTATTTGAGGTGGCCGTCTCCCGGCCCGTTGTCCTGTAGGTAATAGGTCGTATTGACACCTACGGGCTGGGCCGCCAAGCGGTATTGCTCGACTTGGCGCTTTTCCTCCCAATAGCCGTAGAAATCCATGTGCCACTCCTGCAGGTACGGCCCCGGATTGATGTGCGCCCGCAGGCTGCGTAGCTGGCACTGCTTGCCCATCATGCCCTCCAAATAAGGGCGCACGCTCGGATGGCCCACCAACGGGGCGAAGGTTTCAGGCTCGCGGTCCAAGAGCGAATCGAACCACATATTGCCCACGGCATTCAAGCCCTCCTCCCAACCCATTTCGCGCGCGTGGTCCACCCGCTGGCGAACCAATTCCGTCTCTTGGGGACTCAAGGCCCCTTCAATCAAGACATAGCCGTCGCGCTCCAGTTGGTCCAGCTTATTCTCCACATTCTGCATTATTTCCAGTCTCCTTTTCCTGTGGATCGGCACTATCCTCACCCGCTTCGACGGTGGATTTGTTGGGGGTAGTCAAGGCGTCTCCCCAAGGGTTAATGACGTCGATGTCTAAGTCTGCGAAGTCCTCAACGTTCCGCGTCGCAACAGAGAGACCATGAACTTTGGCTGTCCCGGCGATCAGCGCATCCCCTAAGTCCAGCACGCGACCAGAGCGATGCGCCTGCGCCCGGAATTGGGCAGCCCGCTCTGCCCCGGTCCTCTCCAGGGGCAGGATGCGATCCTCATACGCCGCAATGAACTCTGACAACACCGACCGCAACCCGTCGCGACGTTGTCCCG
>JAPOYQ010000790.1 GCA_026706505.1 Gemmatimonadota bacterium | reverse complement strand
CGGACGGCGAAATCCTCTACGACGCCAGCCGCCGCATCCGCGCCGCCGACGTCGCCGACCAACTCAGCGCGGTCGAGCGGGAGTTTGGCGTGCGCTTGGTCTATGGCCGGCGCTCGCTGACCCAAGACGGGCACCGCGCCGCGCCAGAAGTTCTGCTGGTGGATGTGAGCCGCCCGCCTCGGCGGCTAAACGAATTCAAGCGCGACCTATTCCTCCAGTTTGGCCTCGAATCGCACCGCTACGAACAGCACTGGGAATACGAGCAATACCTGCGTTTGGCCGAGCCGGGTTTCGCGGCCGTGCGCTCCCTAGTCGGAGACGCGCCCTTCTTGCTGTTGGCGCATGAATTCATGGGGCTAGGCACCGCCTTCAAGGCCCTGATGAGCGATGCAGCGTGCAAGACCCTGTTCTACGCGCACGAAGTAGCCACCGTGCGGCCCTTGGTGGAGGAGCGGCCCGGGCGCGACATTGCCTTTTACAATGCGCTGCGCCAAGCGCGCGCAAACGGCCAGTACATCGACGAGCTATTCGGCCCGCAAGACAGCTATTTCAAACACGCCCTCGTCAGCCAAGCCTGGCGTCTCGACGCAGTCCTCGCCGTCGGCGATTGGGTGGAGGAGGAGCTGCGCTTTCTCGGGCCGGAATTCGCCGCTTGTCCCATTGACCTCGTGTATAACGGGGTGCCGGCCACCGAGTTATCCGCGGCCGAGCGGGAGGCGGCGCGGAAAAAAGTCCAGGCCAGTGGATCCGCGCTCCTGGGTTGGACCCCAGATCTGATCTTCACGCACGTCGCTCGCCTAGTCGAGAGCAAGGGCTTGTGGCGCGATTTGCTGGTGCTCGAACACCTCGATCACCACCTATGGGAACGAGGGCAACAAGCGCTGTTTATCGCGTTGGCGACCGAGACCGGCCGCCGCGATCCCGAGGACGTCCAGCGCATGGCCGCGTACGGTTGGCCGCTGGTTCATCGCGAGGGGGGGAGCGACCTCAGCAGCGGCGAGCTAAAATTCGACCTTTTAGTGCGCGCCTTTAATGCGCGCACGCGCGCCATCAAGGCGCTTTTCGTCAACCAATTCGGATGGGACCAGCAAAGCTGCGGCGCGTTCCTGCCAACCAATGCGGAGTTCGCCGATTTGCGCCGGGGCAGCGACGCGGAGTTTGGTCAGTCGATTTACGAGCCTTTTGGCATTTCCCAAGTCGAGTGCTTGAGCTCCGGCACCATCAGCGTGGTCAGCGATGTGTGCGGCTGCCGCGGCTTTGTGCGTCAGGCCGCTGGCGAGGCGGGATTGGGCGGCTTTATCGAGGGAGCCTATACCCAACTCGACGCAGCCGACCGCGCCAGCCAACCGCTTGGAGTGCGGGAATGCACCCAGGCCGAAGCAGTGCAAAGCCGGGTGGTGGCCAGCGCCTTGGCCAGCCAGTTGTCTGCGGGTGCGACCGGACGCAAAAAGCTGCTTGCCGAAGGCTATGCCGCGGCCCAGAAGATGAGTTGGGAGCGCGTGGCCAAGGATATGCTGTTGCCCGTTTTGCGGCGGCTGGAGAAGTGATATGGCTGGCTTGGTGATTGCACTCGCACTCTGGCTTAGCGGCTGTGTGCCCTTTATCGGCGGGCGCGAGCAAAGCCGTCAACTAGTGGCTGCGGCCCAAGACCTCGTGGAAATCGCCGAGGCCCGAGAAGGCGAAGTTGACTGGCTGGGCTTGCGCGACCCCGCTGGCGTGCAGACCGAGGAGACCAAGGTGCTCGACGACTACTTGCTGTCCGCGCTGATGAAGGCCAAGGTCGCGGTGGGGTTGGTGGACACGACCGGAAAACGGTGGCGCGACGAGGAATTGATGGGCCTCAAGCAAGGGGGACAAGCCGCGCTCGCATTGGGCGGACGGCTCGAAGCAGACGCCCCGTGGATGTACGTGCGGATGTTTTTAGTCGAGCGGACCAGCGGCGAGCTAGTGGCAACTCGCACCACCCGCGTCTTGGAGCGAGACGTGCGCCAGGAGCTCGCCTCGCGCGAGCTCGGAACCGACGCGAGCCATGGGCCGATTGAAGTGGATTTGCACCTGATCGTCCAACGCGAAGAAGGAGGCGTCTACCAAGTCGTCGAGCTAACAGAGGGCGTGCAATTGCAGCAAGGCGACCAGATGCAACTGCGCTTCAAGCTAAGCCGAGACGCCGAGGTCCACGCCTTTCTGTGCAGGTCTGACGGCGCGTTAGAGACCGTGTTTGACGAACAATTTGTCTATTCGGACATCGTCCAATACGGTCCAGGGGAAAATAATTGGATCGCCTTCAACGAGATCGATCAAGTTTACACCCTGTACTTCCTCGCCGGCCCGCAGCTATTGGCCGAAAACGCCGCGCCGTTCTACGAGCAATTCGCCACGCTTGTCCGAGAGGGACAAATCGACCGCTTCACCGGGTTAGAATTGCTCGATCAGGCCCTGATCGAATTTCTCCAGCGCCCCGAACCCATCGCGGTTTTGCGCGGCGATGAGGATATTCCCCTAGGCCGGCCAGAGACTATCGTGTACGACGACGGCAGCACTCTGTCGAGCCAAGCGGAAATCCTCACCGGCACTCCAGTGTTAGTGCGCGCCCTGAGTTTTTCCGTGCAGTAGTTTACAGAACAGCGGCCACCGAAGAGCAGAAGTAATCGAGGTTGTCCTCGGTCAGGCCGGCGACGTTGATGCGCCCTCCCGCTACGATGTAGATCGCGTACTGTTCCCGCAGCACCTCGACCTGCTCGGCGTTCAAACCCGAAAAAGAGAACATCCCCCGCTGCCGCTCGATAAACGAAAAGTCGCGCTCCACGCCCCGCTCGCTGAGCCGCGCGACGAGCCGTTGGCGCACGCGGTTGATCCGCTCGCGCATCTGCGCCAATTCGCCTTCCCATTGGCGGCGCAGCACCGCGTCGCCGAGGATTTCTCGGACCATGGCCGCGCCGTGGGCCGGGGGATTGGAGTAACTGGTGCGCGCGGCGATTTTGAGGTGGCTCAAGGCCCTTTCCGCAGCATCGGCGTCCGCGCCGATCAAAGTCAGGGCGCCGACGCGCTCGTTGTACAGGCCGAAGTTTTTGGAAAAGGAACTGGCCACGAGCAACTCGCAGCCCGTGTCGCAGAGTGTCCGCAGGCCAGTCGCGTCCTCGTCCAACCCGTCGCCGAACCCCTGATAGGCAAAATCGACTAAGGGCAGCAGGCCGCGCTTGGCGACGACCTCAGCGATCTGCCGCCAAGTGTCCGGGGTGGGGTCGCAGCCGGTGGGGTTGTGGCAACAGCCGTGCAGCAGCACGACGTGGCCGACGGGAATTTGCCCGAGCGCGGCGAGCAAGGCACTGGCGTCGATGCTATTGACACCGGCGTCGAAATAGGGATAGGTCTCGACCTGTAGGCCGGCCGAGGCAAAGATCCTAGGGTGATTGGCCCAAGTCGGCTCACTTATCCACACGGGCCGGTCGCCTAGGTGTTGGGCGAGGAAATCGCCGGCTAGGCGCAAGGCTCCGGTGCCGCCGGGGCTTTGCACGGTGATGGCGCGCCCTGCCGCCTCGTGCCCGATGCCCAAAATTAGCTCTCGCACGGCAGCACCGTATTCCGAACTGCCCTCAATGCTCAAATAGCTCTTGGTCTTCTCCGCGGCCAAGACGCGCTCTTGCGCCGTTTGCACCGAAGCCAAAACCGGCGTCTGGCCGCTCGCATCCTGATAAACGCCGACGCTGAGGTTGATTTTGTTCGGATTCTCGTTGCTCTTGAACGCCGCGCTCAGCCCCATGATGGGGTCGGCCGGCGCCATCGTTAATTGTTTGAACATGCGTTATACTACCATCTATCTTTTAGGTCTCCCCAACTGATGGGGGCCACGGCTGTGGGGCCGGGAACGCGGGCAAGCTCAAGGGTGTTGGCCGTGCCGTCTGGCCCTGGGAACGTGCCGTCTGGCCCTGGGAACGAGAAGACGAGATTGCCGCTGTCGCTTGAGATATTAGCGGCGATAGTCCATCCGCGTTCAGGCGTACCGCCGAAGATGGAAGTAATCCATTCCACTAAATCGTCGGAGAGCTCGTCCGAGTCGAGTTCCTCAGCAAAGAAATTGATAAAGAACTCGACCGCCTC
>JAPOYQ010000600.1:1125-4104 GCA_026706505.1 Gemmatimonadota bacterium | reverse complement strand
TCAGCCCATTCTCGTCGAGGGTAAAGCCATTCGTCTGCACCCGCTGGTCTGTGCCGCCTTCAATGCCGACTTCGACGGCGACCAGATGGCCGTGCATGTTCCGCTCTCGTTCGAGTCCCAGATCGAAGCACGGCTCTTAATGCTTTCTACCAACAATATTCTCAAGCCAGCCGATGGCGAGCCGGTCATTATGGATAATCCTCAGGACATCGTGCTCGGCAGTTATTACCTAACCAAGGTTCGCTTTAGCGAAGCCGGTGGAGTCGAGCGTAGCTTTACCAATAAGACTGAGGCGGTTGCGGCCTTTGAAGCGGGCCGTATCACCCTGCACCAGCCGGTTATGGTACGCATCAATGGCGAGATGGTGAATACGACCGTCGGTCGCTTGCTTTTCAACGAGGTACTCCCGGAGGAGATCGGCTTTATCAACCGCACGGTCGATAAGGGCGATATCAAGAGAATTACCTCCAAAGTGCATCGCCTGCTGGGCAACAGGCGTACGGCCGAGTTCGTCGATCAGCTCAAAAATATGGGCTACCACTATGCGACGCTGGCCGGCGTGTCCATCGCCGTTGACGATGTAGTCGTACCTGATGCTAAAACCAAGCTCATTGACGGTGCGCTCAAGGAAGTGGAAAAAGTCCGCGATCAGTACGCCAATGGCATCATTACCGACGGCGAGCGCTATAACAAGATTATCGACATCTGGACCCATGCCACATCTGAGGTATCGCGCGCGGTGCAACGCACGCTTGAGGAAGCTGAAGAGGGCTTTAACTCGGTTTACGTTATGAAGGATTCCGGCGCGCGCGGTAGCGAGGATCAGATCAAACAGCTAGGCGGTATGCGCGGCCTGATGAACAAGCCACAGAAGAAGCTGACCGGTGCCGTCGGCGAAATTATCGAAACGCCGATTATCGCCTCTTTCAAAGAGGGCCTGTCGGTGCTCGAGTACTTCATCTCGACCCACGGGGCGCGCAAGGGTTTGGCCGATACGGCTCTGAAGACGGCGGAAGCCGGGTATCTGACTCGTCGGATGGTCGATGTGGCCCAAGATGTAGTGATTAGCGAAGAGGACTGCATGACCAGCCAAGGGCTGAAGACCGGTGCTCTCAAGGACGGCGAAGAGGTAATCGAGCCGCTAGCCGACCGCATCGTCGGTCGCGTGTTGCAAGAAGACGCACTCGACGCCGATGGCAATGTGGTAGCCCAAGCGGGCGTCCTGTTGGAAGAAGAAGACGCCAATCGCATTGCCCAAGCAGGCATTGAAGAAGTGAACATCCGCTCGGTGCTGACATGTGAGTCCGAGCGTGGCGTGTGCATCAAGTGCTATGGGCGCAACATGGCTACTGGCCGTGAGGTCAATGTGGGCGAGGCAGTTGGGGTCGTGGCTGCACAGAGCATTGGCGAGCCAGGTACTCAGCTAACGCTGCGAACTTTTCACATTGGCGGTACGGCTAGCCGCATTGCTGAACAGTCGCAGATCACGGCTCGCCGAGCCGGTCGCGTCCAATTTTCCAACGTCGATACAGTGCAAAACCCGACAGCCGGTGTTACGGTTATCGGACGCAACGGTGAAATCGGGTTGCTCGACGAACAGAATCGAGTGCGGGTGCGGCAAATCGCCCCTTATGGCGCAGTGCTCAAGGTCGCAAACGGCGAGCAAGTTGAGATGGATCAGGTGCTATACGAATGGGATCCATACAACAATGTGATCCTCACCGACCGTCCGGGCACGATCAGGTTCAATGATATCATTTCTGGAGTAACTATGCGCGAGGAATTCGACGAAAGCACGGGTATGAGCGTCCGTGGTATCGTCGAACAGCGCGATCGTTCGCTGAGTCCGCAGATTGAGATTGAGAGCGAGGAATACGGATCCCGTTCCTATATCATTCCGGTCGGTGCTCGGCTTCTGGTCGAAGACGGAGATAAAGTCGAACCGGGGCAGGTGTTGGTCAAGATCCCGCGCGAACGCTCCAAGACGCGCGACATCACCGGCGGCTTGCCGCGCGTTGCCGAACTCTTCGAGGCTCGCCGTCCCAAGGAACCTGCGGTGATATCGGAAATCGACGGCACTGTGAGCTTTGGCGGCCTAGTTCGCGGCAACCGCGAACTGTTCGTCACTCCGCTGAATCCCGAGGACGAGACAAAGAAATACTTGGTGCCCTACGGCAAGCACTTGCGCGTACAGGAAGGCGACCGGGTTGAAGCTGGAGAGCGCCTCTCCGAGGGTTCGGTCAACCCGCACGATATTTTGCGGGTCCAGGGTGTGAATAAGGTGCAGGAGTACTTGGTCAACGAGATTCAGGATGTCTATCGCCTACAGGCTGTGGAGATCAACGACAAGCACATTGAGGTGATCGTTAAACAGATGCTGCAGAAGGTGCGCATCATCGACCCAGGAGACACGAATTTTCTCGAAGGAGAGGAAGTGGATAAGATCCGCTTCAACAGAGAGAATGACAAAGTCCTCTACGAGGGAGGTGATCCATCCACCTGCCAGCCGATCCTGCTAGGCATTACCCGTGCCTCGCTGCGCACGGATAGCTTTATCTCTGCCGCCTCTTTCCAAGAGACGACGCGCGTGTTGACCGAGGCGGCTGTGCAAGGCAAGATAGATCATCTGCGTGGCCTCAAAGAAAACGTCATCATCGGTCGCTTGATCCCAGCTGGCACGGGCACTACGTCCTACCAAGAGACCACCTATGAAAGCTTGGAGCCCGAAGGCAATGGCAAAGCCGAGTTGACTGAAGTGGCGGCTGCGGAAACGGGTGTTTTGGGCGAGTAGTTGACAGTTATATAATGTGTATGTAGATTATGAGCTTGCTATTTATTACGGAATGACGAGGAGAAATAGCGTTTGCCAACGGTTAGCCAGCTGGTCCGCAAAAGCCGGCAAAAGTCACTAAAAAAGACGGACTCCCCAGCGCTGAGAGGTTGTCCCCAGCGCCGTGGCGTTTGTACACGAGTCTATAC
>JAPOYQ010000600.1:0-1115 GCA_026706505.1 Gemmatimonadota bacterium | reverse complement strand
CAGACGCCAAAGAAGCCCAATTCGGCTCTGCTCAAGATGGCTCGTGTGCGTTTGACTACGGGGATTGAAGTCACGGCTTACGTACCAGGCGAGGGCCACACTCTGCAGGAGCATTCCATCGTCTTGGTGCGCGGGGGCCGGATCAAGGACTGTCCCGGCGTGCGCTACCACATCGTGCGCGGCGTTCTCGATGCGACGGGCGTGGCCGACCGCCGCCAGGGTCGCTCCAAGTATGGCACCCGGAGGCCAACTTAAGGGTATGAGCAATGTCGCGGCGTAAAAAAGCAATTAAACGCAAGCTGCTGCCGGATCCGAAATTCCACAACGTCTTGGCGGCGAGGTTCGTAAATTCGCTGATGAAGCAAGGCAAGAAGAGCGTGGCGGAGCGCATATTTTACGACTCGATCGACTTGGTCGTCGAGCGCAGTGGCCAAGACGGGATTGATGTCTTCCAGAAGGCGCTAGAAAACGCCAAGCCCATCGTCATGGTTAAATCGCGTCGAGTCGGTGGCCAGACCTATCAGGTGCCGGTCGAAATGCGGCCAGACGAGCGCACGGCGCGTTCGATTCGCTGGTTGATTCGCTTCGCTCGCGAGCGCTCTGAGCGCACCATGGCTGAGCGGTTGGCCAACGAGTTTATTGCCGCGTCAAGGGGAGAAGGTGGAGCTGTGCGCATGAAGGAAGAGGTCCATCGCATGGCCGAGGCGAACAAGGCCTTCGCCCACTACAGATTTTAGGGAGTTCTCAGGCGAAATGTCACGAAAGTTTTCACAACAAGCTACGCGCAATATCGGGATTGCGGCTCACATCGACGCTGGCAAGACCACTACGACTGAGCGGATCCTCTACTACACGGGCCGAGTTCACCGCATGGGAGAAGTCCACGACGGTACGGCAACGATGGACTGGATGGAGCAAGAGCGCGAGCGCGGCATTACCATCACCTCTGCGGCTACCGCTTGCCAGTGGAAGGACCACCGCATCAACATTATCGACACGCCTGGCCACGTGGATTTTACCGCCGAGGTCGAGCGTTCACTGCGCGTACTCGACGGTGCCATAGGTGTCTTCTGTGCGGTCGGCGGGGTGGAACCGCAGTCCGAGACCGTTTGGCG
>JAPOYQ010000758.1 GCA_026706505.1 Gemmatimonadota bacterium | reverse complement strand
GCAGCCTTCTCTTCGGCTTCCGAAGGAGCGATGCCCGGCTGCCAGCCGTCCGCCAACTGCACCGCACGCATCATGGCGATCTCGGAATTGCCACCCAGCCACAGTGGAATGAGTTGCTTTGGGCGCGGGTTGATGCCGGCACCCTTGATCCGGTCGAATTCACCGGAGAAAGTCACCGAATCTTCACTCCAGAGGCGGCGCAGCAGGCCGAGTTGCTCCACACTGCGCCGCCCACGAGTCCGGAAGTCCATGCCGAGCGCCTCGTACTCGGCATCGTTCCAACCGATGCCGACGCCTAGGCGAAGCCGCCCGTTGCTGAGATTGGCCACATTGGACGCCTGCTTGGCCAGCAGGGCCGTTTGCCGTTGCGGAAGAATCACGACGCCCGTGGCGAGTTCGATCCTGCTGGTCAGGCCGGACAGGAAGGCGTACAGCACCATGGGTTCCTGAAACGAACTCCGATAGTCGTAGGGCGCGCGCTTGATCATCCGCTCCTGCTCGACCGCTTGCTGCCCGTGGACTGCGCGGGCAGCAACGTCCCGCAACACGTTAAGCGGGTCCCACTCCGGTCGATCCTGCGGATTCACGCCCAGCACATGATCGAAGGCAAGCAGGTAGTCGAAGCCTTCCGCCTCCACCGCCTGCACGTAGTCCCGGATGGCGGCGGCATCGTCGGCAATCTCCGTCTGCGGAAAGATGAGCCCAAGCTTCATGGCCGCGGCTCGATCATCAACATCTGCTCCGTTTACATCCAGCCGGTGTTCGCATCCTCCCATAGTTGGATGCGAATATCGTCGTCGTCGTAGAACAGGAATGACCGCGCGTTCTCGCCGAAATCCCAGACTGCATCCGTCGTCGGCTGGAAGCCGGCCGCCTTCACTTTTTCGAACCAGCCGTCGATGTCGTCGACCCGGAAGGCAAGTTCGCGCATGCCGGTTACGAAATAGGAATTGTACTCTTCCGGAGTCCTGCGAACGACGGGATTAAGCGCCTCCTGCACCTCGAGCATTGCGCCATCAGGCGAGGTGAGCAACGCACAATCGATGACCGCATCGCGGCGACCCAACATCGCCTCCATTTCATCGAGCTTGCTCTCGTCAAACCCTGTCGGTCCCGCATCTCCCGGTGAACAGAACCGAATCTGGACCGTAAAATCGAACAGCTCGGTCCACATCTTGAGTGACTTCGTAAGGTCGCTAACGCATATGCAGACATGGTGAAAACGCATGGTCTCTCCTCAATCGTCATCGTGGCTTGGCTGCCAATGGCTTGGTTGCGTGGCTGCAACGATACCAGCCATACGGCACTGATGGTTCAACGCCCTTGCATCGCATCGTGCGGGAGTGCTCCTTCAACTTGCGCGCGGGTCACACCGTAGTCTTCGAGTCGATATTCATGCCTGCCATGGCGGTCCTTCCTGTTTTCCATTTGCCAGCCCTCCATAGCCGTCCTTCCGGCGTCACTCAACGTTTGACCGGCGAGCGCATACACACGCTCTATCACGGCGAACGGATCGTTCTTGATCTCCTTGTAGTCGGCATCGATAAGTCTGTCGGCCACGGTAGGCTTCGCTCGGTCCGCTTGGTTCTTGTGCCACTCCAGCCCCCAAATCCGAAGCTGATCGCGCCCAATCCGCAATCGATCCGCACGCTCACCGTGCATCAGGGAGGCGACTTCGATCAGGTGGCAAAGGGACGCGAATGCCGTCGCCACATCACGGTGCGTCTGCACGAGCGTGGCCTTGGGAAACATGGATAAGACGGTCTTGATGTATCCCAGATGCGTGGGGGCCTTGAGGATCCATGGCCCGCGTTTACCACCCTCCTGCCATTGCAGATACTTCAAGACCGTGCGCAGGAATTGATACGGGTTCTCCGCCGGACGTGCTTGAATGTAGGAAGAATAGACCGGCTCGCTCAGGGTGACAGTGTTGACGAAGTGCTCGTAGCTGGCACCAACAAGATAGGAATCCTCGTCGGCCTGGTCGTAATACGCTGCGTGGACTTTCAACACATCGGGGTGAGCCGTGGCCGTGAATTCGCAGGCGGCTTTTCCGACGGCTACGCGCGGGTCCGCTTCGCCGGAGGCCGCTTCGGGGAACGGCGCGAAATTGAGTATCTTCCAGAACAGCAGCGACTGGTTGGCGGGGTCAGCCGAGATCATCCGCTGCAGCTTGGTGGTGCCCGTGCGGGGCAAGCCGAAAATGACGATGGGATCACTGACGTCCTCGTCCAGGATCTCCGGATGGCGTTTCAGATCCCGCGTCAGCCGCAAGCGGTTTACCAAGTCATTGACAATCCCGGCCGTGTACGTTGCAAGACCCATTTCCGAGAAGGAAATGTAGCGGCCAGCGGCAGCGAGACGTTGCCTCAGGGGCTCGACAAAGTTCAGGTCTCCGAAGTCATTAAGAGCGGCGGATTCCGCCGCCGCATTCATCAGATAATCTGCATCAAGCGAGTTTTTCGGTACTTTCGGCACAAAGCTGCCCCATATCCGTTGCCGCGAACCACACCCAAAGTCTAGAAGTTCTTAACCGAGCAAGAAATTTATGTCAAGTATAGGGGAATTCGGGGTATCTTTTTCCATATTATTGCGGCGGAATTGACAATTTGGTGAAATACGATGATTGGTCAAACCTTTGACCGCTGACCAATTTGTGACTGGGCAGAGCGCCCTATACCATGTGCGCCGCTGACCCAACCGCCAGAAAACCAACGAGGCGATGCCTCAGACCGATGAGAGGGCGGTCGCCGGGCGCAGAAGTTGGCTCGATTGGCAACCTAAACCCGCGATCAAGGAAACTAGAGGGAGAATGGACAACCAAACCGATGAGCGTGACAGCCTGATCGTCGACATGCTTCGAGCCGACCCCACGGTTCTGAACACGCGAATCGGCGAAGCCATCGGCGTGTCGAACGCGACCGTTGGCGCCCGCATCAGGAAGCTGAAGGACATCGGCGTGGTACGGGTGGTTGCCTCCACCGACATCCGCGCCGCAGGTTTCGAAGCACTAGCCATCGGCAGCGTGGAGGTCGCTCCGGGAATGCCCGATGCGTGCCACGCCGTCGCAACGGAACTCGCACGGGTTCCACAGATCATTACCATCGGCACCCAACTCCACCAGGAACAGATCATGTTCCACATGATCGGCCGCGATACCTCTGAAATAGAACGACTGCTCTCGACGACCGCCGCGTCGATAAAGTCAATCAAGGCCGCGCATGTCAGGATCGTGCTGTCGAACTACAAGCACAGCCTCAACAGCGGCCCCATCGTCGAGGTAAAGCCCGACTTCGATCGACGACTCCGTGAATTGACCAACACGCGGCTGTCGGAACTGTACGCCAAGCGCGAACTTTCCGTGCTTGCCATGCTGCACGGGGACGGGCGCATGAGCCTGCGCGAAGTTGCCCGCCGGCTCGACTACCCGGAAAGCCAGGTGCGCACGATTTTTCGAAAGCTCGAGAATTCGCCGGGCGTCCTGAACTACCAGACCATCGTGAATCCGAGGGCACTTGGGCATCGTCATGTTCACCAGGTGTATGTCAAGGCGAGCTATTGCCTGCTGCCTGGAATCGTGAAGCAGCTCCAGAACATGCCTGAAGTCATCGGGCTCGCAACCCTTTCCGGCCCGATGAACCTAGCCCTGTCGACAACTGTTCCATCCCGCGCCGGACTCCAGGCCCTCGTCACGGAGCGCATCCCCGCCATCGACGGCGTCGAGGAGATCGAAGTTGTCGATATGCTGCGCGGATACAAGTTCGACGGCGCCTGGAGCCTGCCCCTCGCCAATGGAGCCGAGGTGCCTGACACCTAACTCGAGTGAGACCGAGCCGATCCCAGCCCGGACACAGCGAGCGCCACCATGACAGCGATTACACTGGACCACATCTCGAACAGACACTTGACCCTCGGGATCAGGGCCTCCTCCCCCGGCATCATCAAAGGATGGCATGGCCGAGCGTCTCTTCCGGCACGATGATTTCAACGACACTTGAGGGTCTGGACAGTATCGCAGGTTTTTCTGAAGATGTGCCTTGCAGACAGAGAGGATCAGCAATTCCCGCTAGGCCGTTTCAAACGGCTGGAGCGGCGCGCATCGTGCCTGA
>JAPOYQ010000366.1 GCA_026706505.1 Gemmatimonadota bacterium | reverse complement strand
TAAAGGCTGGGTAAAGCTAGGCCAGCCGGTGCCGGATTTGAACTTGTGCTGCGAGCTAAAGAGAGGTTCGCCGGAAACGATATCGACGTAGATACCTGCGGCCTTGTTATCCCAGTACAGGTTGTGAAAAGGCCGCTCGGTGGCGTCTTCCTGCGTAACCTGAAATTGCAAGTGCGTGAGTTTGGCGCGCAAGGTATCGATGGGAGGTTTGGCGTATTCGATACTGGCCGTTGGAGCCGGGAGGTCTTTGCTCCACGTCTCTTCGATAAAGCGGTCACGGCCCGATCCTCGGCGATAGCGCTTGTAGTGCTCGGGGTTCTTTAGATAGTAGTCTTGGTGGTACTCCTCGGCCGGATAAAAAGTGGTGGCTGGGCGGATGGGCGTGACGATGGGTTTGTCAAAGCGGCCCGACTCGTCGAGGGCCTGTTTGCTGGCTTCGGCCAAAGTGCGTTGCTCTTCGTCGTGGTAAAATACGGCCGAGGTATATTGATGGCCGCGGTCGTAAAAGGAACCCCCTGGATCGGTGGGGTCGAATTGACGCCAGTAGATGTCGAGAAGCTGGCTATAAGAGACCTCTTCGGGGTCAAAGGTGACTAGTACGGACTCTATGTGCTTGGTCGCGCCGGAGCTGACTTGCTTGTAGGTCGGGTTTTCGCGTTCGCCGCCGGTGTAGCCGGAAACGGCTGAGACGACCCCTTCGACCTTGTCAAAGGGTGCTTCGATGCACCAAAAACACCCCCCGGCAAATGTCGCTTGGGCGTGATTTTGGGCGCGACTGGTTTGAATGCCAAGCACACACAGGGCCGCGCCGAGCAAAATGAATAGTCGGGAGTTCATAGCTCCTCCTTTTGCGTTGGTTTTTAATAGACGCTCCAAGTATGCCAAAAGGTTCACGCTATCAAAAGTACTGCCCCAATCCCACGGATAATTCGTACGAGCCCTCCTTTAATCCATAGGCGATATCGCCGCGCAACACCGGCGTGTTGTACACCTTGGGCCACCCTAAGCGAATGCCCAAGCCAGGAGAACAAACCATATTGGCCCTTTCTCTGCTAGGTGTCCAAGCTGCACCGCAATCCACAAAGGCGGCACTGGCGAGGGTGTACCAAGGTCTGCGAATCAAAGTGGGGCGCGCTTCTAAGTTAAAAAGTACGCGTCTAGTGCCGTCGTAGCGCCGTGGGGCATAGCCGCGCAAGCCGCGCGCTAGGCCGAGGAGGAGTTGGTCGGCGTCCTCGCTGCGGTGCAGTGCTTGCCAAGAGGCGCGCAAGGCAAGTGAATGAGCTACTCCCAACCGAAAGTACGCGGTCGCGGATGCCGCGGCGAAGAGGTTGTAAAATTTCCCCTCGCCTCGATACGTGCTGGCGAATAAGGTCAGTTCGGCGTAGCTGCGCTTGGTAGGCTCGAACCGGGGGGCGAGTTGGGCCTGATAAAAAGAAAAGGTCCGATCCGATCCCAATGAGCGATGGGCGAAGCCCCAACGCAGCGACAGCCAACTGCCCGTTTGCAAGTCTTCTAGCGGACCTAAGTCGCGCATGTAGCGGGTGCGCTTATAGCGGGGACGCCACACGAGGAGGCCGACATTCGGCACGATCCGAGTCCGGTCAGTAGGCGCGTATCTATCGCTAGAAATCGCGGTAAATCGACGGTGGGAAACCTGCAATTGCACCGAGGGGCGTACCTTCGTCTGCTCGCCATAGGAGTGAGTTAGCCAAATATGGCCGCCGTCGAGTGCGTCTTGATAGCGCGTTTTTAGTTGACCCCCCGAGTACAAGCGCTGTATGGACTTTTGGCTGAACATGGAAAGGCCATAGGAGCGGCGATCGGCCAGCGTGGCAAAGGGACGCGAGAAGGTTAGGGCATGGTCGTGGCCTTCGGCACCTGTGGCGAGCTGGACCGCTAGGGAGCGTCGGCTATTGCCAAGGCGCGGCTCGGCAAAGAGCAGCTCGGCCCAAGGGCCGGAAATGGCTTGGTTTTCGAGGACCAAGCGCAGGCGTTGGCCGCGGCCGCGAAAATTGTAGTCGAGCGCAACCACGCCAAAGCTCAACTCGTCGATTTGCCCCGAGATCAGGGGGGATAAGGCACGCGAGTAGAGATCTTCTATTGAGACCGTCACCTCGAGGCCGTCGGGGTGATCGCGCAAGCGGATATGTACTTCGCCGATAAAGAGCAAGCGCCGCAGGTTGCGCGCTGTCTCGGCAACGCGGGTGGAGTCGAGGACATCGCCTTCGGCAAAGAGCAATTCACGGCGAATGACCTGTTCGTCAGTGCGCTCGAGGCCGTGTATGACAATGCGGTGGATGCGTGGAAGATCATCCTCGGCGTGCGCGCGTCCGGCTGAGAGCAAAAGGACCGCGAGCAGGAAGATCCAACCCAACGGAAAGTATGGGCGACTGTCACACGACATGGGATGGGGAGGCAGGTACAAGTTGGTGGCTATCTTAACCGATACAGCGCTAGTTTGTCAAACCACAGTCTGCGCAAAAAGCGCGCTGAGAGAAAGTTGACAGTACGTGCGAAAACGGCCTTATTTTCGCGCTCTAAGTTCGCAGTAGGACGATGAACGAGGGCACCCCAACAACCGTCAAAGTGCTGCGCGAGCAGCTAGTAAACGCGCGCCAAGAACGCGACTTGGGCTTGTTGCGCGATGTGGAGGAGGGATTGCGCCAGCTAGGCAAGATCGGCTACCGCTGTTGTCTGGTCGATTTCGATAGCTGCCGGTTGCGCTATTACGTCCGCCTCTTGGGCTACGAACAGGCGCGGGTCAAAGCGCAGATCGAGTTTCCCATCTCCCAAGAAGTCGCTCCGGTGCAGTGGTTGCCGCTGTCGCATCTGGCCGATTACGGAGAGGCCGAAAATGCCCAAAGCATTCGCCGCATATACGAGGGGATGGCCCACTACATCCAACACAAGTCGCCGCCGCTGCAAGTGGGGACGCTGGCTCTCAACCGGCCTAGGCGGCGACCACCTAAAAGACCGCAACGGCGCGCGCGAAACAGGGTTTGGTTTTACTTGGGAGGCTTGGTCGTGCTAGCGGCTCTCGCCGGCCTCATTGCTTGGAGGAGCTTGTTGTGATGCTACAGGAAATTCTTCGACCTCGAGGTCGATCTGTGTGGATATTGGCTGGGATCCTTGGTGCTGTCGGGTGCAGCCAAAATTTCAGCGATCAGGAGCCAGAGGCGGCCATGGTCGAGCGGGGATTCACTGCTCGCTCCACAACGCCAACCAGTACGACGCCAGCGTACCCTTTGGGTCAGGAGAGCGGGCGACAGGCGCTGGGACCGCTCAGCGCGGTCGCTCCCGAGGGCTGGGTGGTGCAGCAGCCGTCCAGTTCCATGCGAGTGGCCCAATACGGTCTACCCGGCCCGGCCGGAGAAGCGACGCTGGGCATCTTTTTCTTTGGCCCGGGGCAAGGCGGAAGCGTAGAGGCCAACATCAAGCGCTGGTACGGCCAGTTCAAACAAGAGGACGGCCAACCGGCCCAAGGGCGGCGTTGGACGCGGCAGGTGGGGGACATCGAAATAACCGGAGTCGATATCAGCGGTACCTTCTCTGGGGGGATGGGGATGGGGAGTGCGGAGCCCCAAGCCGACTATCGGATGCTCGGAGCCATAGCCGTTCATCGCTCAGGCACGGTGTTTTTCAAGATGACTGGACCGGCCCAGACCGTCGAGCAATGGGCTGCCAGCTTTGATGAGTTCTTGGGCAGTTTACAAGCCGGCTCAGGCGAGCCTGAATACTGAGGGAATATGTATACGCAATTAGAAGACGAATTCGGCGACGTCGTCGGCAAGGCCCGACGCGGGCAGGAGATTGCGGTCGCAGCACTAGCCGATCGAGTGGGATTGACTGCCGGAGATATCGCAAAGATTGAAGACTACGAACTGGTCCCAGCCGAAGATACCATCGAGCGGCTGGCCCAAGCCCTCGGGTTGAATCCGGGCAAATTGCAGGCGAGCGCGGCGCAGGCGTTTTTTCCGTGCGATCCGGCGGGTCGCGCGATTGCCGGGGCTCAGGTGGAGATGATGGTGCTCGGCAGCGGTTTTCTGATGAACGGCTACATCGTCGGTTGTGCGGCAACGGGCCAAGCTGCGGTCATCGATCAGGGATTCGA
>JAPOYQ010000740.1 GCA_026706505.1 Gemmatimonadota bacterium | reverse complement strand
CGAATAAAGGATCAATTTACCTACACTTAGATGAAAAAATGATTTTCGAAATGAAAATCATCATGGATGAAGTATTTGGACCAGAAAATTATAAAAATATGATTGTTCGTAAGAAATGTAATCCTAAAAACTATACGCGAAAAACATACGGCAATATCGCAGACTTCGTACTTTTTTATACTAAAACAGATACGTATATATGGAATAAACAAACTGTTCCTTTATCTGAAGAAAGAAAAAAAGAATATCAGTACGTTGAAGAGGGTACTGGACGGAAGTATATGAAAGTCCCTGTCCATGCCCCAGGAACACGCAAGGGGGAAACTGGTAAACCATGGAGGGGGAAAATGCCTCCCCCGGGCAAACACTGGCAGTACACACCTAAGAAGCTAGATGAAATGGACGCGAGAGGAGAAATATTCTGGTCAAAGAACGGAAATCCAAGAAGAAAGGTTTATCTTGATGAACATCCTGGAGTTAGTGTTCAGGACATATGGTTGGAGTTCCGTGATGCACATAATCAGAATATAAAAATTACTGGCTACCCAACTGAAAAGAATCCAGGATTAATTAGAAGAATTATTGCTGCTTCTTCTAATCCCGGAGATCTAGTGCTTGATTGTTTTGCCGGTTCTGGGACAACCCTTGCTGTTGCGGACGAAATGCAACGCAATTGGATAGGTGCAGATAACAGCATTGAATCGATAAAGACGATACTAAAGCGCTTTGATAGCGGACTTCAGGCTATGGGCGATTTCGTAAACAAAGATGCACATCGCCAAGATAATTATAGCCAACAGACACTATTCGACTCACTTGGCGACGCTACTCCTCGCTCACATAGTACTCTAAAACCCAAACACAAAGCTATACGTGATTTCTCGCTATTCGCGTCGAATAATAGTCCAAGTGAGTTATATGAAACAGTAAATGCTTGGTTCTGTCGTCCCTAGTGGAGGTGGACAAGGACTTGTTCGCGTCGATTCAGCAAGCGCTTCCCATGGAGTTCGGCATCAGAGTACAGCCGAGGGTGCTCTGACGAGCGGCAATACAAGGTTCGGGAAAGCCACCGAAGGTGAGCAACGTGTCCAAATCGCCGCCCGCTTGGTCAAAGATCAAGCTGGGTCGCTCGATGGGAAAGGGCGACATGGCCGCGCCAGGGGCATTCAGTTCGCGCAGGGAGAAGGGATGGAGGCGGTAGTAGCGGTAGCGCCCCAAGAGCGAATCGCCGCCCCGCCGGAAAATATCGAGTCGGGAACTGCCCGTGACCATGATGCGCTGGTCAGATGGGCGGGTATCCCACAGCCCCTTGACTAGGCCTTTCCACCGAGGATATTTGTGGATTTCGTCGAAAATGAGAAGCTCGGTTTCAGGGGCCAATGCCCGTCGAGTAGGGCGCGGCGGTGAACGCGGTTGTCCCAGTTCAGATAGGTCGCTGCCTTGAAATCCTCGCCGACCAACCGCGCCAGCGTGGTCTTGCCCACCTGTCTAGGGCCGCCGACAAAGACCATGCGCTGGCCCAAGTCTTCTGCGATATGGCTTTCGAGATAGCGGCGCTGGAAGGGCATGGGCAATTCCCCTAAACGTGAGATACATCACCATGGGAAAATGGACCCGAACTCCAAAATTATCAATACAAAAATGGAGTTGACTCCCAAATTATCACGTCAGAAAGGAGCATTCCATGACAGAGCGACGGGTGGATTTGCGCAGCGATACAGTGACTCGGCCAACCGAGGCGATGCGGGCGGCCATGATGGCGGCACCCGTGGGCGACGACGCGTACGGCGAAGATCCCACGGTCAATCGGCTGGAGGAACTGGCGGCCGCCAAAGTGGGCATGGAGGCGGGGCTGTACGTCCCCTCTGGCTCCATGGGCAACCGCTGTGCCTTAGAGGCGCACACGCGGCCGGGCGACGAGGTATTGTACGGGGCCGGGGCACACGTCTTTGGCGGATACCGGGCCCAATCCGCGGCCGAGGCATGTCTAGCCGCGCGCTCAGTACCGCTGGAATTCGGCGTCATGCGGCCCGAGCAAGTGGACGAGATCGCGGACCAAGCCAACCCCAATCGCGCCCGTCCCTCGCTGGTGTGGATTGAGAATCCGCACAATTTGAGCGGCGGCTCGGCCTGGTTGCCCGCCCAAGTAGAGGCCCTGGCCGCGGCCGCCCACAAACACGGACTCAATTTGCACATTGACGGAGCGCGCATCTTCAACGCGGCCGTAGCCGTGGGCGTAGATGTGTGCGCCTATACCAAGCACGCTGATTCCGTAATGTTCTGCGCTTCCAAGGGGCTCAGCGCGCCCGTGGGCTCGCTGTTGTGCGGGCGGCGCGAGTTTATCGAGCGGGCCCGGCAGGTGCGTTCTCGCCTAGGCGGCGCCATGCGACAGGCCGGGATTGTCGCAGCCGGGGCCATCGTGGCCATAGAGACCATGGTCGAGCGCCTATCCGAGGACCAAGCCCACGCCCAATTGCTGCACGAGGGTCTGGCCGACATTGACGGGCTCGAATCCATCCAACCGCCGCACCCGACCAATTTTGTGACCGTGGACTGCAGCCGTCTGGGCTGGAGCGGCCAGGAACTAGTCGATCACTGGAAGGCTTGCGGCATCCTGAGCCACCCCCGCCCGCCGCACCGGGTGCGCCTAGTTTTTCACCGCCACATCAATGCGGACGATGTCGATTACGTCCTGGCCTGTACCCGGCACCTAGTGGAACATTGAAAAATCACCTAGCGTCGCGCAGCAGGAACACGCGATCGGTGTTGAAGTAGTCGCCGACCCGCTTGTCGCGGTACGCACCACCGGCGATCAGCAAACGGCCGTTGACAACAGCAGCAGCAGCCCAGCTAACCGGCGAGGGCAAGTCGGGGCCGCGATGCCACTCGCCTGTAGCCGGTGTGTAGGCAAAACTCGCCGTCTGGCCGCTATCGGGGCCTCGTCCTCCCATGACCCAGACGCTGCCGTTGAAAGCCGTGCACAGAGGAGCGCCGGGAGGACGCGACGGATGCTCAACCTCGCTCCAGCTATCCTGCTCGGGGTCATAGACGAACAGACCTGGGCACTGGGACGAGGGCCCAGCGGCAATGTAGATCCTGCCGTCCAGAACGCAGCCACTAGCCTGAAACACTGGGCCAGGCGTGGGGGCATCAACCCGCCAACTCGTCTCCCCGGCTCCGATGCTCAGGACCTCTGTCGTCGGGCTTTCGTCGTCGGCACCGCCCACGGCGTACAACCGGTCGTTGACCGTGAGGGCCACCACTTGCCCTGCTTTGCGCGGTAGCGGCGGACCGAGGCGATAACTCCGCGTGCGGGGATCGAAAATTTCGACAGTCTCCGTCGCTCGCGTCCCTCTGCCGGCGCGGAAGAGACCTCCCAAGAGCCAAAGCTCGTCGTCGAGAGCGGCGATGCCGGAGTAAGCCTTGCCCGGCTCCAGCATGGGCGGCTCCACGCGCCACGTGCCCGAGGGGATGTGGTAGGACCAAACGTGGTCGAGGTTTACCCACTCCGCCGCGGGCCAGCCGAAGAAGGTCTTGCCCCCGGCGGTATACAGGCGATCTCCGATGCGAGCAAAAATGTGATCGTGGTTGCCCGCTGGCATCCTCGGTTGCTCGTCCCAATGCTCGTGCCAAGCTTGCTCAAGGTCGGCGAGACGCTGGACTTTCCCCGCCCTCAACACCCAAAGACTGCCAGAGCGAGCGTGCAGCAGCGCCTGCACCGGACCATCCCCGCCCGTCTGGATCTCCTGCCAATCCGGCGGACCATCGGCATCCACAGTCAACTCGCGCAAGCTGCCATCGGCAAAGCCAACTACGATCTGATCGCCGCCGCGCGCAATCGCGGTGATGCGGGAATCGACGGGGTTGGCAAAGGAGCGATGAGGCCCGGACGAGCGGGGATCGACGCGCAGGACAGAGGCCTCCAAGGCCACCCAGACGAAGCCAGCGTCGTCGGTGACAGCACCCTGCCAAGAGCTAGCGAGTTGATTCGCAGGTAGGTCGAGGCGCTGCCAGCCGTGGGGATGTTGGTCCGTCAGAACGGCGACATCCCGCCGCTGGTCATCGTCAGCAATAGCCCACACATTGCCAAAGGGATCGTCGCACACCGGCGTGACCTC
>JAPOYQ010000931.1 GCA_026706505.1 Gemmatimonadota bacterium | reverse complement strand
ACCGTTGCCGTCGTGCAATCCCAGTCTGAACGACACCACGGGCGTCTTTGCCGTGTCGGCGTCGGCAAAGCACAGGAGGTACAATCCAGAATAATTCTGCCGGGGGATATGCACCACTGGGCATTCGGGATCTCCGTCATAGGCTGGCTTGTAGTGCGAATAGAATCCCACCGGATCCCGTTCCACGTCGGGCCAGCGCGCTAGGCCCACGTCCAAGTGGTCCCCGCGCTCCCGGTCGCCGATGTGAAAGGGAATGCCCCCGACCTCGATGAGCGCATTCGCGTCGGGCAATTCCCCCTCGGCGATCCCGTACCCGTCTCCCATGTCCGTGCCGATGAACCTGCCGTAGTAGTACGCGCTCAGATCCACCGTTACAAAAGCACTGTCTCCCTCTGCTGCTGCCCACTCTCTGGTCTCGGTGCCGACTTCTCCTGCACCGCAGATCGAGAATATGCCCACTGCGACACGGATCAAATGCCATTTCTTCTCCATAGGATTTCTCTTCAGCGACGCCGCTCTCCTGTGGATGCCACCAATTCGATCTGATATTGCGGATGGCGGTCCATCTCCAGGGCGGCGTGGGCGAAAAAGGGATACACGCTCCACTCGACGCAGGCCAAAAGATCGGGCTTGCCGTCGCCGTTGAGATCCCCGGCCCAGGCGCTGGGGCCGTGGATGGTACAGGCAATGGGGGTGCCGTAGCACTTGAATTGCCGGGGGGCCGCAAAGACGGGCTCTTGCGGTGAGCCGACATTGCGCAAGAGGTAGATCTCGCCCGTGCCGGCGAGATTGTAGATGAGATCGATCAAGCCATCGCCGTCCCAGTCGCAGGCGCGGAAGGATTCGGTCCAGTGTTTTTGCCGGCCGACAATGCTATCGTCAATGGGGCGGCCGTCCTCCAATAGTACTGGTCCAGCCGCTCTGACCCGAGGCTGGCCATCATCGTGCATGTACTGAATGAAAAGCGTAGCCTGGCGCTGATAGCCGTGGGTGATAAAATCCATTAGGCCGTCGCCATTCCAGTCGGCAAAAGCAGCGCCAGTGCGCCAGAAGAAAGGCGAGCGGGAATCGGTCGGGTAGGGGTGATTGGGCAGGTCGGGGTCGGCGCTCAAAAGGCCCGATTCGGCTCGAGTCTGGGGCGAGTCGGGGAAGCCTTCTACTTCGATGAATTGGGGCGGCCCAAAATAAGGGACTTTGTCAGTACCTATATTGCGATGCCAGATAATGCGGTTGGTTTCATTGGGCAGCATCAGGTCGAGCAGGCCGTCGCCATCCCAATCGACCAGCACGGGATAGGGGTAGCCCATATTGTGCCAGTGATCTCCGCCCAGCAAATCGCCGCGCAGTACCCGGATGGGTCCCTCAGTGGAGGGGATCAATTGCGGTTCGTCAAAGGCGGGACGCTGGTTGTCGCCCCGGTTGTGCACCAAGCGCGGCCAGCCGTAGCCACCGCCAATGACCAGATCCCAAACGCCGTCATTGTCCCAGTCCGCCGCGCAGGGCCAAGCCTGATCGCTCCAAGAGACCGGGGGCGATGGGGCTTGGAGAGGGCCGCGCCTCACTAGCTGGCTGGGACTGGTCAATTCGTAGAAGACTAGATGCTGATAGGTGTTGCACTGCAACAGGAGGCCGAGGTGTGGCTCCTGGCTGGCGGCCAGTTGGGTGCAGTCCGCGGCGTCGGGTACGTCGGGCAGGGCTTGGGGTGGGCCGTACTGGATGGGATTGGTGCTGGTGAGACAGCGCCAGTAGAGCGAGTGCGGCTGGTCCGGGGATGGGTAGGCGGAAGCCTTCCCTTCGAGGCCGATCAGTTCCAAACGGCCGTCGCCATCTAGGTCGAGAAAGGCGATGTGCGGGCCACTGCCCAAGTCCTGGGGTGGCCCGGGCCGGAAGGGAGCGTCGGTTGCCGCGAGATTGGCAATGAGGTGGCCGTTGACCACCAAATCGACCGCGCCGTTGCCGGTGATATCTTGCAGAAGCAAGTGCTCAATGGTCGCAAAAGGGGTCTTAATAGAGCCGTAGGGGGCGAAGAGCGGCAGGTTGCCCTCGTCGCGCTGGCCTGTGTTGCGAAAGAAGGCGACCTGACTGTGGCTGCGGTCGGCAAAGGCCAAATCGACCAGCCCGTCGCCGTCCATATCGGCAAAGGCGACCCGCACGTACACACCGGGAAAGTGCTTTAATTCGCCGTCCTCGACATAGCGCAGGCGCGCCATATCGCCAAAGAGCAAGTCCTCTCCGGTGCCAATGCGCGGACAGCAGACCAAGCCGCTTACGGGCGCGCCGGGACGGTGGTAGTAATTCCAGCAGCCCGCTAGATCGGCCCGGCCATCGCCGGTCAGGTCGATTAGATGCAGGGAATTGCTCAGGACTAAGGGGCGCGGGCTAGGAGCGTTGTAGCGCAGCAGGTCGCCGTTGCCCACCAAGGGGACGTAGGACTGCGGCACTAGCGCTGGCCGGCAATCGGCCGTGGCAAAGAGGATTTCGTATTCAATGTGGTCGGGCTCGTCTATAGTCCACTCAATGCGGCCCCGATCGCCGTAGGCTAGGTCCTCGCTGCGGGCAAAAGCGACGGGTGTACCGCTAGCGAGATCGACTACGACAATGGAATTGGGGTCGAGCACACCCTGGACTCCGGCCTGGGCAATGAGACGGCCAAAGTCGACGACGGGCGAAAAGGGAATGCGGCCCCAATCGCTGGGCAGAGACGAAGTAATGGTGAGTCGGCAGCGGATCACGTCTAGCTAGACTCGCACCTTTGCAGGGCCTGCCCCATAGCGCGCTGCACTGCGGCCACGTACTGATCCGTGGTACAGCCCCGCACGCGGGTTTCAAAGCCGTGGGTGCCAAAACCGGGGACAATCTCTTCGCGGATGCGCTTCTCTGGGTCGTTGAAGTAATAGGGCTGGGTGCGGCGCATGAACTCGGGCAGGTCCGCCCCCTCGGTGCGATACAGAGCGGGATTGGCCAAAATGACCTGGGGCTGGTCGCCGGGTATGGCCGGCCGCCGGGGGACGGCCAGATCGCCCATGAGCACTTCTTCTTTCAGTTCGGGGGCCCAGTGACTGATGGCATAGGTCGGACCGGGCTCGATCCACGGGCCAATGCGCCGCCGCACGACGACGAACTCGTACCACTTTTCCAACTCGTCCAGCAAGTGATGAGGTAGGCCGCTCTGATCCTGGTACTGGCTGCGGTCGCCTTGGGCGCGGAGGTGGTTGAAGACCATGAACCAATTGACCAGATCGCGGATGCCGCGCGGGACTTTGGTATAGCACTCGGTGCCCCGGGGACTGCACACATCCACCAGCACCACGTGGGGCATGTGGGCGCTCAAGTGGCGCATAAACTCGGGAGCAAAGCCATTGCGCTGAAAGCGCTCGGTGTAGTGAGGCACGGTCAGGCGCATGGAGAGGTGCGAGGGGGTGCGCTCGTAGTGCACGGCAAAGTCGCCGGCCAAATGCGGCTCTAGGGGCTCGACGACAAAGAGGCGGCCGTAGCGCTCGTTGCCGACCACGACGATGGGCCTTTGGGTGTGGGCGCGGAAATGGCGCAGGAAATCGAGCAGGCCGCGCGCCTCCCAGGCCGCCCGCTGGACTTCGAGGTAGTCTTGGTCGGTCAGGGAGCAATCCTCCTCCTGCTGGGGCGGGAGGAGCTCCAAAGCGTCAAAGGCGCGCCGTTGTTCGACTTCGTCCTGAGGCCAGGTCGGCTGGCGTCTTGCCTCGGAGGCGTAGCGCCGGTATTCTAGTTCCCGCTGTAAAAGGTCGTTTGGGTCAAATTGGCCCAGAGTGGTTGCCCGGCGCCGCTGGTCCAAATCGGCGATGCGGGCGTGGATATCGCCGCTGGACAGGTGTTCCACCAAGGCCGGGGTCAAGGTCACGCCGTCGTGGTTTTGGGTATTTATCTTGGCCATCCAGGCGGCTAGGATTTCGAGGCGTGCCAGAGCTTGGTCACAGGGGCGGTCGACGAAGAAAGAGGCCAAGTCCTGGGGGGGCAGTCCCAGGATTTGGGCCGTGGCCGGAGGAATGGACGGGTGGGACAAAACGGCTAGCTCCTATGGCCTAGGCACTTGGGAGCGAGTGCCCTTGTTGGTGCGACTGCGAGATTCCCGTACGTTAGCTCTAT
>JAPOYQ010000636.1 GCA_026706505.1 Gemmatimonadota bacterium | reverse complement strand
CTCTGCGTAGGGGGTGTCATTCTATGGGGGAGGGTTGGGGTTGCATTGGCGGGGCCTATACCAGATATAGACCTCATCTACATTACTACCAGGGGGGCGGACAACAGTCTTCCAAAAAGAGTGGACGAGCTTGCGTTGTCCATCACAAGGGAGTGGGCTCGAGACACGTGGCCGACGTCTGTTGACGCAGGTCGACTCCATTTTACAGCCGACGAGGCAGACGACTTGATCAAAGGTAAGCGTCACTTAGATGAGCTGATGGCCAACGAGAGGACTTTCCATGCGACCGACAAGAGCCACCTCGGTCAATCAGTTCACGCGTCTGAGGATTGCGATACTCCTGCATTTGTCGTGCTACTTTCCAATGGTCGATTTGACCCATCGGTTGTCCGGGCACGCCAAATCGAGCGAGTCAGACGTGTAACCAGTCTCGCTCAGCGAGTTCAGTCACATCTGGAGGCAGGTAGTCTGATTGAGGCAGGGATCTCTATACAGGAACTCGCGCGTGTGATAATCCCATATCTGCAGGAAAGGTGGGGGCATGGAGATCGGTCCTTTGGCAGGGCTTTCACTCGTTTTTGCGTTCTAGCTCACGAGCACCGGGAAGAAGGAATTGCGAATCGCCTCATTCGACTGTTCTCTCTTACGGCGGATGAGGTAGAAGCAAGGTACGCCAAGGCTCCCGCTAATGTTGTGGAGCGGCACATCACATCGTATCCATCCCGCCTAGCCGTGGGCGAAAAGATCACAGAGCTCGATGACAAACGCGATGTCCTGTTTGCCTATACGTGGTATGCAGTTCGTACTGGTGAAACTGGTTCGTGGCTCCTCAATGAGGATCTCCACAAGTCTCAACTCAAGTTGTCACTGGATCAAACAGCATCCATATGGACCGAGGTGGTCTCGAAGGAGCCGGATTGCGTATCCAGCGAACTCACCTTCGCATAACACAAGCATCCACGGCTCCGGCCATCCGGCCTCCGCCCAACCTGGCTTCGCTAGGTTCGTGGGTGCCGGACTGTTATATGCAATTGTTTTGGTAATCCTATATAGCGTGACTCGAAATGATCTGTTCAAATTGCGGTTATTCATCTCGCTAGCAGAGACCGCTTCTTGGATCTCAGCCCGCCTCTAGCGAGCGAAACGTCCAATGAACCATCGCCTAGCTCCTACCCCATTTACCGACGTCAATTTTGTCCTTGACCACTTCCGCTCGCAGCTTCAAGCACTCTTGGACAGCGAGCTCGTGGGCATCTATCTGGTCGGTTCTCTCGCCTTGGGCGATTTCAACCCGCGCAGCAGCGATATTGATTTTGTTGTCGTGACCTCTACAGAGATTGATCCTGATCGCTTCGCTGCCTTGCAACATGTCCACGCCCAATTCGCTGCCAGCAACTCTCCTTGGGCCGAGAAGATTGAAGCGATCTATGTTCCTGCTTCTGCGCTTCGTCACAGCGCGACAAATACCTCGCACTATCCACAGATCGAAAGATGAAGCAGAAACAACATGAGCCTAAGAAAGCGGCGATTTTGGCCTTTGCCGTGCTGTGTGGGATTGCAGGGTTTTGCAGCCATGGGGCGGCCCAAGAAAATTGGTGGCAGCTCGGAGGAGAGGGCGGCGTTTCCTGGACGGAAGTAGCGGATTTCAGCCTGATGACGGACGACTCGACCGCCGCTGGGGCGCTCCAGCCTTTCGAACTCAAGCCGGACGAGAACCTCTTGCCTCAGTTGGGACCCTGGCAGCCCTTCAGGTTCACCTTCGACCCGGTTTACCACCCGGGTCATCCGCGTTTGTGGCTGGGACACGGCAACTTTCTATTGAAGAGCCGCGACGAGAACCTGGGGAATTATGGTATTTTGTACCAGCCCAACCTCCTCGTCTTCGTCGACGGCGATCCCGCCACCTATGTCGAGCGCAGGGACGAGGTCGCCGACCCGCGCAGCCGCCCACCATCGGGGTCGTCTTTCTATTACACGATAGATATGGGCGCGCAGGTGCCGGTGGAGCGCTTTGTGTTCTACCCTCCCGAGGGGGTGAGCTCCGACAGCGACCAGCCCTTTCGTCCCAACTATGTCCTCAAATCATTCAGCCTGACAGCCCGCCAGGACGAGGGAGGTATAATGGAAGAGGAGATGGCGCAGGGCTTCAGATGGCGCGGAGCGGGCTTCTGCTGCCCGCTGGAAAATCAGCTCGCCTACCGCGAAGCCAACCGCGACAGCGTCACCGAGGTCCGCTTCCCGCTACAGAATTTGCGCTATTTGCGCCTGCTCGAAGTCCCCGACGGACTCACTTTGGACGGTCAGCCGATCGTCGTCCAGTCGGCTTATGCGGAGATGGAGGTCTACGGCCGGGGTTTTGCGCCTACGGCGACCTGGGAGTAGCAGATAGTGGATCTGGGGCGGGAGATCAACTTCGGGCGAGTGGTCTTTCAGGTGAGCAAGTGGCGCAAGGACGGGGAGCAGTTGGTCGCCCTCGAGGACGGTCCGGTTCGCGTCCAGGTGGAGATCAGGACGGGGCGCGACGACACTCCGACGGCCTACTTCGGCTTTGACGATCTGGGAGCCCATGTGGAGGTAACCAAGAAACAGTGGGAACGGCTGACTTCCTCCGTGCCGAGGGCGACCTTGATCAGTTCCATATCTAGACTGGAGGCGCGCGGCGCCACGGTGCCGACGGTGGGATTCCGAGGGCCGGTGGTCGAGGATCTGAAAAACTGGAGTTTCTGGTCGGTGCCACTCGCGGAGTCGGGACAGCACCCGCGCCGGCCGTGGGGGCGCTACTTTCAGCTGCGGGTGCAGCTGGAGACGGATGCGTTCTTTGACTTTGCCCGGCTAGATTCGCTGCAGATCGAGATCGCGCCGCTGTTGGCGGATCGGGTCGTGGGCGAGGTGGTCCTGGAGGAAGAGCACCAGCCGCAGGGCGGGCGAGTGCGCGTGCCGGCGGGCGAGAAAAAGTCGTTCGTATACGATATTGGCGTTGAATTTTTCAGCGCGGATCGCACTGGCTTCGACGTCGTGCGAGTCATGACGCCGGCGGAAGCGGAGTTCGGCTGGCTGGAGATAGGTGAGCCCCTAAGCACCGTGGAACCGGATAGCATCGTGAACGAGGAAAGCGGTTTTGTTGTATTTTTGCCCCGCCGCTTGAGTCCAAAGGGCGATCAGCGGCTGCGCATTGGGCTAGAAACGGTGCTCTACGACGAGGCCGGCGAGTTCGGAGGGGAGGTCTTCAACCGCGAGGAACAGAGCTTGTTGCAGCGGGTCGAAGGCGGTGATGTCAGCGAGGAGCTTGGTTCCAACCAGTTGGTAGTGGTGGCGTCGGCCTCCTCGGCAAGGGGAGTTCTGGGGGATCTCGAGGTGGGGAGCCGCGCTTTTACCCCTCAGGGGGACGGCGTCAACGACCAGTTATCCATCCAGTATACCTTGTTCCGGGTGCAGCAGGCATCCGCGGTAAAGGTCGGCATCTATGCCCTAGACGGACGGCGGGTATGGCAGGCGCAGCCAGAGGCGCAGGCCGCGGGGCGCCATACGGCCCGCTGGGACGGTCGGGATGGAGCCGGACAGCTGATCGGCCCTGGCATCTATCTGGCGCGGGTGGAAGTAGAGACGGATAAGGGCAGTGAGATCCGCCTGCAGCCCGTCGCTGTAGCATACTGAAATTTACGCTGCACGCCATACGGCGCTTGGGGCTACGCCCACCCCGCATGCGCGGGGTCGTCAACGGGCAAACCGTTAGCCAAAAGCACCCCGTAATGGACACTGCCCATTACGATAGAATTTCACGCTACAAAAAACTTGACTGGGTTGCATCTATCTCCTTGCTTGGCGTTAAAACGCCAGAAATCCCCGAGGATTCGAAGCTCCCCCGCCGCAGGCGCGGATATGAGTTCGCTGGACACCCAACCCCAAAGGAGCGGAAATGACAGCAGAGGCAAGACCGGACGAGAGCACCCATGGAAAGGTGATGCATGCGGCTATTCAAAGCGGTGATCGCGAGGCAATTGCGCGTTACCGTAACGCGTTCCCGATTCTCGAGCCCTTCAGCGATGCGGCTATTCAAGAAGGTGCGACGCCACACAACTGTTCCATCGCCCTTGCCCGGGAACGTGGTTTTGAGAGTCCGTA